>JAUIKE010000387.1 GCA_030430845.1 Bacteroidia bacterium
CCAATAGTTCACTGTACTATAGGAATACCCGAGCTTTTCAGCTAACCAGCTTTGGGATCTTCCTTGGCTTTGGAGAACCTCTTTGATGCAATTCAGTCTGAGTTTCTTAGCCATTATAAATTATTTTCTGCAACAATAGTGAAAATAATTCATAGTTCAAAATACCTGTTAGCCTTTAACGCTCAGAGGTAGCGAAAATCCTATTTTCGATTCTGGTGCTTTCCATCCGAATATCGTATCTTCAACAGATAGAATTATTTTCAATATTTTGTCTATGCCTGAATCTGGAAATCGACTCAATCTCGACATTATCTGCCTGGAGTCAGAAGCGCTAGTAAGGTTGATAGAGGAGGTGTGCTCTTCCCAAATCGCGTGACCAAAAAATAAGTAGAGAGTTAGTCTGAAATTATCTAACTTTCAAAAAAATTAGAGATGCGAAAAGGAAGTTTCACCGAATCTCAACGACTGGCCATTCTGGCGGAGCAGGATGCCGGCCAAACAGTCGAAGACATCTGCCGCAAACATCAGATCAGTCCGGCTACTTTTTACAAATGGAAAAAGGATCTGGCTATTGAGCAGGACGAAGACAAGCGCCGGGTCAAAGAACTGGAAGCAGAAAACGCTCGGTTAAAGAAGATGTATGCCGAATTAAGTTTGCACCATGAGATCCTGTCGGAAGGCTACGAGATGCTAAAAAAGTATCAAGCCCAAGACGCCAGGAAGAAATGATCGACCAAGTTAAGTCGAACAAAGCAACAAGTATACGGACTTGTTGTGCAGTTTTGGGCTTTCGTCGTCAGACGTATTATCAGCGTAAAGGAGGGCATCGGCCGGAAGAATTGGATGCCCATATAGCGGATCTATTGCATCAGGTTACCCGGCGCTTCGTTGCCTGGGGCTTTTGGATGGTCTTTCATTTTTTGCGCCGCCAGGGCTATACCTGGAACCATAAGCGGGTATATCGGATCTGGAAAGCCGAGAAGCTGCATTTACGCTTGCCACCGAAGCGATCCAAGATCAGCCGTAAGTATCAAGATCTGCTGGCTCCCGATCACATCAACGAAGGGTGGGCCGTAGACTTTTTGAGCGATTGGGTGGTAGGACCCAATCAGGAAAAAGTGAGGATCATTAATATTATCGATGAACACTCGCGTAAGGCGCTGTGGTCGGAAGCCTATTCAAGCATCTCGGCCCGGGTCCTGATCGAAGTGCTCAATCTGATCTTACAGTGGCGAGGCTGTCCGGCCTATATCCGATGCGATAATGGACCGGAATTCATTTCCCATAAGCTGGAGGAATGGGCCGATGAACAGAGCATTGAATTACGCTTTATCCAACCGGGCAAACCCAGTCAAAACGGACTGGTTGAACGTCTGAATAAAACGTTGAGAACCGAATGTCTCAACCTGGAATGGTTCCCAAGCCTGGAAGTCTTAAATGAAAAAATCCAGGAATGGAGTGTGGTTTACAATACGATCCGGCCACATAGCTCGATCGGCTATTCAACCCCGGATGAACTCGAATTGCAAAATCAGAATCTCTACTTTTCAGTGGTTGCGGGTTAGGGGAAGAGCACACCGGCAACAACAAGATTGACAAAAACCTGAAGTCGAAAAAGGCTATTATTTACGAAGGAAAGAAAACCCTGAAGGCAGACATGACCTTTATTTTGCAAACGCCAAACCAGCAGGAACTTTATCTGATGGAACTGGAGAACGGCCAGGACGCCAAGAAAGCAGTTCCAAAATGCATCATGCACGGCAAGGCAATTTTGTTAGGTAGTGCTAACGAAAAGTATAGTTTCAATAAAGGTTATCGCACCCTTTGGATCTTTGAATATAGAAGTACAATGGAGTCCGTACTGGAAAAACTCAGTGGCCTGGAATTCTTCGAAAATTTGAAAGAGTACTTTCTGTTTAAGCCCTTGGAGGAAATCCGTGAGGATTTCTTCCAGGGGTGGACCTGGCTGGTCAAGAAAGAAAAATGTATTATTGAATACATTAGTTGAATATAGAAATAGGTTCTAAGTAGTTGATTATTAGAGTCTTTTCCTATAATACGAGTTATAGAGAAGATTATAGGTGAGATTATAGAGAAAATTAACTTTTTACTTCCTTGAAATTAAGCAGATGCTATATTTCCGAGCTTACCTTTTACTCATCAATCTAATCGCTTTTATCACAGTTGGAATAGACAAACGAAGAGCAGTTTGGAATCAATATCGCATTTCTCACAAGAGCTTGATCGTACTTTCCCTCGTAGGTTGAGGTGTAGGAGTAGGATTACTAACCGGCATCTACCTTTTCCACAACAAGACCAGAAACAAAAAACTCATTATACAAATCGGAGCGATCACAGCTTTACGAATGATAGTAATCGGTACTATCCTTTTTTCCTAAAAAATTAACCAATCAATTTTGCAAGAATATTCTCAGATCTATTTCATGGAACAAGTGAAGAGGTCTTTTTGGAATATTCCAGCAATTCTTCACCTTTTGCATTTCTGAAAAAATCCCATTAAGTTTGCCATTGTTTGCCACTTTTTGAAAATCAGGCAAAAAATGATCCACTCCTGAAAAAAGAAAAAGCCCATAAATCATCTGATTTACAGGCTTTTCTCTCCGTAGCGCGAGGCGGACCCGAACCGCCGACCTCAGGATTATGAATCCTGCGCTCTAACCAGCTGAGCTACCGCGCCATTTTATTTTTGATTACCCTCCTCTATTAGAAGGTTTAATTTTATCTAGCCATGAGAGGCAGACCCGAACCGCCGACCTCC
>JAUIKE010000204.1 GCA_030430845.1 Bacteroidia bacterium
AGAGCTGAAGAATTTAAAAAAAACATCTTTGAAGGGACGGTAAGTGGGTTGGCTAGTTTCCCTGATTTTTCATCCATTGAGTTTATGGCTCTTGAAGATTCCGCAAAGACTACAGGCAAGGAGTCATTCATTTCTGATTTTTTAAAGCATCATGAGGGCGTACGAATGTTTTCGCTATCTAGTTCCTCCGTTGATACCACCTATGCCTGGCTTTCTTCACAAGGGCTCGAAGTCGATTCGATCAGGGACTTTCGTTTATCCTCCAAACCGGCAGAGGGTTGGTCCATGGATGATGGTCGTGCCCAGATAAGGGCGGTAGACTTTGATAGTGTGAGTCCGCCGGCCTATCTTCCCAGGTTCGAAGAAGATAGGGCCTTTAATTATCAGCAAATGCAAACGGAATGGAAAACCTATTTTGCTTTTTCGCGGAGCTTCTCCAAACACCCAAACGGCGTTATTGGAATCGCTGCTTTGAAAATTGCCGTTGAAGACCTGGAAGCGGCACGTGAGGCCTATTCAAAAATGGGATTGCCTGAATTAAAAGAAAACCGATCCGAACATCTGGCCCGATTTAAATTAAAAGAACATCAGGAAATTCAACTAATAGCCTCTAAATCTCCGGATGATGAGATCGCCGATTTCCTGGCGGATCGTGGCCCTGGTGTGTTTGCTGTAGTTTTTGAAGTAAAAAATCTATATGATACCCATTGCTTTTTGAGAGATAGGATGCCCGATGAAGCGCTGCGCATGGATTCTTTACCGGATCGTTTGACGGTCTTAAAAGAACATGCTTTCGGGGTGCAATTGGAGTTTCAGGAAGAATCGGAGGAGCAATCCTTACTGGCCCAACAATTACAAATGGGTCCCAAGCTTGACGAAGTCGCCCAACAAAACGCTGAAGGCATGTATCTAAAATATTGTGCCCTTTGTCATGGTGAGGACCGAGAAGGATATGCGGCTGATTTTGCTCCCTCTCTGCGCTCTCACTCATTGCTCGCCACCGCGCAATCAACCAATTTCCTACGGTATACCATCCAATTCGGCAGAGCCAATACCGCTATGGCCGGCTACTTAAGTACTCAGGGAGGACCCTTAGAGTATATTGATATCGAATTGATATTACAGTGGCTTTATGAAGAAAGTGGGGTCGAGGAACCCATCAAACTATCGCGAGAGCCCGTAATGGGTGATATGGAATTAGGGGCTGAGGTGTATGCTAAAAACTGCTCCATTTGCCACGGCCAAAATGGAGAGGGTGTTACTGGGCCAGCCTTGGGGAACCCGATGCTGTTGGCAACTGCAACAGACGAATTTCTACGGTATGCTATTCAAAATGGAAGGGATAGTACGCTGATGCCGTCCTTCAAGGACAGCCTGAGTAAAGTGGAAATAGATGCGGTGACGGCATTTCTTAGAAGCCGGGCGTCGGGTTGGGATGTACCTAAAGTGGATACCGTCAGCATACCGAAGCCCGAAAATTATGTACTCAATCCTAATGGTCCAATACCCAATTTCAATCTGCGGGAAGGTCGTTTTTTACCTGCCGAGCAATTAAATGAGGCTTTAGAGGATAGTGTTCGAATCGTCCTGCTGGATGCCCGATCAGAAGTGGCCTGGCGTCAGACGCATATTCCCGGTTCTTTTCCGGTTCCCTACTATGAAGAGCCCGAAAACTTTTTGAAGCACATCCCCAAAAACGACAGTACCTGGGTGGTGGCGTATTGCGCCTGCCCTCATGCCGCCTCCGAAAGAGTGATCAGCACCTTAAATCGATACGGTTATAAAAACACCGCTATTCTTGACGAGGGTATTCTTGTTTGGGCGCAGATGGGGTATTCCGTTCAGCATGGGCAGTAGGGGAAAGTTGACCGCCGTAGCTTCAGCGAAGGCGGTCAACTTTCGTCAACACCCGTAACTTCAGCGAAGGCAGTCGACCTTCGTCCCTCGAACTTCCTAATACGGATCCACATCCACACTCACCCGTACACCAGAATAGCCTTCCGTGTGGTGCAAATGCGTCTGCGCATCCATGATCGTTCTTTTGGCAAAGCTTATTTTTTTAGGATCGCGTTCCAGCTTGACCATGAAGTCCAATAGGTAATAAGACCGAATGCGGGAAATGTAGGGCACCGCCGGGCCTTTGACCCACTGCCCTAAATGCTGCTGAAGATATTTGCCGTAAATGTATCCAGCCTGGTTGAGTATATCTGTCTTTTTATGCTTCAGGGTGATTCGGATCAGACGATAAAAAGGAGGATACTGGAAAGTTTGCCGTTCGTTGATCTCTCTTTGGAACAGACTAAAATAATCGTGATCGCGCACCTCCCGGATCGTCGGATCGTCATTTTTAATGGCCTGGATAATCACTTGTCCTCTTTTCTTTTTCCGGCCCGACCGGCCACTCACCTGTGTCATCAATTGGAAGCCTCGCTCGGCTGCCCTAAAATCGGGGAATTGCAGGATCTGATCGGCACTGATCACGCCTACCAGGGCAACATTTTCGAAGTCCAATCCCTTAGTTACCATTTGCGTTCCCACCAGAATATCGAGTCGCCCTTCTTCAAAATCATGAATGATCTTAGCATGAGCATTTTTGGAGCGGACAGTATCGAAATCCATCCGGCCTACCTTGGCTTCAGGGAAATAGATCTTGATCTCATCCTCAATTTTTTCGGTGCCCAGGCCCTGAAGTCTCAGCTCTTTACTGCCACAAGCCGGACAATCCGGAGGCAGCTTGGCCTGGTAGCCACAGTAATGGCATTTCAGGGCGTTGAAGCCTTTGTGATAGGTCAGACTGACATCGCAGTGGCGGCATTCTCCATGCCAGCCGCAGGTAGAGCAGCGATAGACAGGGGCGTAGCCCCGGCGGTTTTGAAACAGGATAATTTGTTCGTTATTCTTTAAAGTTTCTTCCATGGCGTCCAGCAAAGTGGAAGAAAATTGCCCTTGTTTTCCCCTTTCCTTAAAATCGTTCTTGAGGTCTGCCACGATGATCTCCGGCATTTGGATACCGCCATATCGATTTGGCATTTCAACCAAGGCGTATTTTCCTTTTTTAGCATTAAAATAGGATTCAACCGAAGGAGTAGCTGTGCCGATGATGGTTTTAGCTCCATGCAGGTGCGCCAGGTAAATAGCTGCGTCCCGGCCATTGTATCGAGGGTTGGGATCTCTTTGCTTATAAGAAGGATCATGCTCTTCATCAATAATGACGAGCTTAAGCTTTTGAAAGGGTAAAAACAGCGCCGAGCGAGCCCCCATGATCAGAGGTTTCCCATCTAGGACTTCGTTCCAAAGCTCTACCCGTTCGTTATTATTCAGACGAGAATGATAGACAGCTATTTCATTGCCGAAAATGCGCTGCAAGCGAGTTATGAGCTGAGCCGTCAGAGCAATTTCAGGGAGGAGATACAATACCTGTTCGCCCCGTTTCAAGGCTTGTTGAATGTATTCCATATACACGCGCGTCTTACCGCTGCCGGTCACGCCGTGTAAAAGGACCACCTGTTTTTCCTTAAAAGACTCATCTATTTCTTTGATCGCCTTTTTTTGCTGATCCGACAACTCGTGGGCCTCGGCTGTTCCTTCTTCATAACTCCCCAGCCGACTAACTTCTCGTTCATAAACTTCTAAAATCCCCTTTTTCTCCATCGCCTTTATAACAGAGCCGTCCACATCTGCTTTTTTGCAAACATCTTGTCGGCGCACATAATCCGACTTTTTTTCCAACTGCAAATAGGCCATCATAGCCTCCACTTGACGGGTAGATCGGCTTAGCAACTCAAAAGCTTCTTCCAGTAAAGCCGGATTAGAAAGATAGGGTTCCTGTAATCGTACGCAGTGAATTTTTTTAGGCTTGAATTTTTCTTTCAGATCTTCTTTAATGTAGATCACCTTTTTGTCGAGCAGGCTTTTTATAACAGGATAAACCGTTTTTTGATCTAAGATCTTTCTCACCTCTTCGATCGGCAACTCACTTTGAATGGACAAGGCCTCTGCTATCAGGTACTCCTTATCATTCATGTCTGAGAAGTCATCATCGAATAAGGGGCTGATGGTGATGATCGTTTCGCTGGTCAACTTCAGATTTGCAGGCAGGGCAGCATTCATCACCTCTCCCAGCGTACAACAGTAGTAATCGGCCATCCATTTCCAAAATTTTAATTGGATAGGTTGAATGATCGGCTCCTCATCAATGAGAGAAATGATGGATTTGGGACGATAGGCTTCCGGTTTTTTGTTGTGGACTTCCACCACCAGAGCAGTGTAGAGTTTGTTTTTTCCAAATTGAACTTCCACCCGAATACCCATTTTCACCTGAGGCACAAATTCCTCCGGAACATAATAGGTATATGGTTTGGGCACAGCCACAGGGAGTATGACTGTTACATACGTCTGCGTGGTGTCAACCGGGTGGAGTTGAGAGTTGTCCAATGGAAACAAAAGTTTGGTTTTAAAAATGCTAAATTAAGCATTTTTTATACAAAATGTTTATTTTAATTTAGATAGGCGGCCGCTTGTGGCCGCCTATCTAAATTTTTTCCATTTCTCCTGTAACCATTCTAACTTAGCTAAGTTATCCTCCACAAATAAAAACCAATAGACATTGGATGCGCTATCAGATAACCAAATAATGCAAAGGGTTAGGGATGGACAACTCGATCATCTGGGCTTGCTGTTTGAGCGATATCACCGACTGCTATTCAGTTTTTTTTATAATCGGAATAAAGATATTCAGCTCAGTCAAGACCTGGTTCAGAACGTGTTTGTGCGAGTCTTAAAATATCGGCACCGCTATCGGGGAGAAGGAGAATTTAAGCACTGGCTATTCCACATTGCTCGAAATGTAGGCACCGATCATTACAGAAAAAAGAAGATCCGCCATGCCGATTCGATCGATGATTGGAAAAACCAAATCACCGACCTGGATAACAGTCCCGCCCAAAGCATGATACACAAGGAAGAAATGACACAACTTAAAACCGCACTGAATCGGCTGGAGCCTGAAAAACGCGAAGTTCTCATGCTCAGCAAGCTGGAAGGCCTGCGATATAAAGAGATCGGACAACGCCTGGGGTGCAGCGAAGGAGCCGTAAAAGTAAAAGTATACCGGGCGCTTAAAGCCCTTAAACAAACTTACAAACAATTAGAAGATCAATAAACTATCATAGCCATGACACCGGAAAAGGCCAAACAATTACTTCATAAATATCATCAGGGCCCGCTCAGTGAAAAAGAAGAACAAGAGCTGGAACATTACCTGGAGATGGGGCTGATCCAACTGGAAGAATTAGAAGACCTCCAACAACTTTCCCAGCAATTGGATGAATTGATCAAATTGGAATTGAGTCAATCCATGAAAGCGGATTTTCAGCAACTAATGGCGTACGAAAATAGCCGTCCGCGAATGGCCTGGATGGAAGAACTTCAACGCCTAATCGGCCGGATCATGCCAGGCAGCCCACTCGGAAGCCTCGCCCTGGCAAGCTTCATGCTGATTGTCGGATTGTACCTGGGCAGCCTGTGGTTTAAAGCTCCCGAATCGGATCAAAACCCGGAGATCGCCGTGCTATCTACCCAAATGGAAGAGATGAAGGAAATGATGATGCTCACGCTGCTCGAAAAGGAATCTCCCAGCGATCGACTCAAAGCTGTGAATATGACTCAGGAGATGCAGCACGCCAGTAAGAGAGTTACGGATGCCCTGTTTACCACCCTGAATACGGACGAAAACGTAAATGTCCGCCTGGAAGCCCTGGATGCACTTTATCATTATGCAGATCACCCTGAAGTACGAGAGGGCCTCGTCCGCTCCATCGCCCAGCAGGATTCTCCGCTGATGCAAATCGCCCTGGCAGAAGTCATGGTGGCGCTACAAGAGAAAAATTCAGTACCGGCCTTAAAGGAATTGCTGGATAAAGAGCAGACCCCTGATATGATCAAAGAAAAATTACAGGAAAAGATCAATGTGTTGTTGTGAGAAGTAGAAAGTAGATAGACTAAGAACCCTGGAACCCTGGAACCCTGGAACCCTGGAACCCTGGAACCCTGGAACCCTGGAACCCTAAAGTATAAATCACCCTTAACAATAATTCAAACTAATACAATGAAGAAGTTACTATTACTCTTTGCTCTGTTGAGCAGCAGCTATCTTTTTGCCCAGGAGCAAACAGAAATAATTAAAAAAGACATTCAATTAAGCAGTTCTCCTGCTAAAAGCCACCTTATTTTGAAAAACATTGCAGGTGATGTAAAGGTAGAGGGATACAGCGGTCGTGCCATCCAGCTTGAAGCCCGAAAGGTCATTTCCGGCAGCAGTGAAGCGCTGGTTCAAAGAGGGATGGAAGAAGTCAGGGTAGAAGTGATTGACAAAGGAGATGTGATCGGTATATTCATGACCTCTCCTTGTTCTAAAGACCGGGCTTCGATTTCCAGGGAAGATCTGCTGGACGGCTGGAATCAGTGGAGCAATAATTGCAAATGGAATCCCGAGTACGATTACAACATCTCTTTCACTTTAAAAGTCCCCGCCGACCTAAACGTAGAGGTTGGGACGATCAATGATGGAGATGTCTGGGTCAGCAATCTGTCGGGCCGTTTAGAAGCCTCGAATGTAAACGGTAGTGTGAACGTCGATCTGGTTTCAGGTCCCACTCATGCAACAACAGTCAATGGCGATGTGACCCTTAAATTCACAAAAGCCCCCAATGATGATTGCAAGTTTTATACACTTAATGGAGATATTAATGCTTATTTCCCCAAAAATCTGGATGCTTTCGTAGGCTTCAAAACTTTCCAGGGCGACTTTTACACCGATCTGGATGACATTGAGATTACTAACCCTCAGGTGACTAAATCCAGTTCTAAAAAAGGAAACGGTATCTCATTC
Source organism: Bacteroidia bacterium (assembly GCA_030430845.1). Taxonomy (GTDB): domain Bacteria; phylum Bacteroidota; class Bacteroidia; order Chitinophagales; family Saprospiraceae; genus JANQPA01. The sequence continues at coordinate 6,890 of JAUIKE010000204.1, forward strand.
AAACTGGATAGCTCAAAGCGAATGAAAGCAGGCAATGGGGGCATCTCCATTATGTTTGAGACATTTAACGGGGATGCTTATTTAAGGAAAAACTAATTCCCCTGGAACCCTGGAACCCTGGAACCCTGGAACCCTGGAACCCTGGAACCCTGGAACCCTGGAACCCTGGAACCCTGGAACCCTGGAACCTAATATAAAAATCACAAAAGAAAACAACAATAAAACAACAAACATGAGACACATAATCATTCTTTTTTTAGCCGCTGTATTACCAATATTCGTCGCGGCACAATTTCAGGAAGTAAACGTACCGCTATCCGACCTGTCAAAGCGAGGCAAGTTGGTGGTGGATATCAAAATGGGGCCGGTCAAAATCATAGGCTCCGCTCGGAAAGACGTCCTGGTAAAGTATAAAGACGGGAATGAAGGAGAGTTGGGCTTTGAAGAAGCTAAGGGCGGCCTGAAGCGAATCAGCGGAGGTTTTGCAGGCCTGGAAGTAACCGAAAAGAACAATGAAGTATATGTAGGCTCCAAAAGCTGGACGAAAACGCTCGTGCTGGAAATCGAAGTGCCTCAACAAATGGACTTAAAGATTGGAGCGTATAATGCAGGAGACATACACGTCAGTAATGTAGAAGGAGATATCGCTTTAAAAAGCTTTAATGGGGATATTACGGCCGAAAGTATTGGTGGTTCCTTAGTAGCCAACACCTATGCGGGTAATTTGAAGGCAAGCTTTACTAAAGTCAAACCTGACACTCCCCTGTCCTTTACTACCTACGCCGGAGACATCGACCTGACTTTGCCCGGCAATATCAAAGCTGATTTTAAGATGCATACGGAAATGGGGGAAGTATACACAGGCTTCGACATGAACCTTTCTCAGCCCGAGATAAAATCAGAAAAGCAGAAAGGTGGAGTGCTGCAACGAACTTTTGTAGATGAATGGATTACAGGTAAAGTGAATGGCGGAGGTCCTGAAATTACTATGAAAAATTTCACCGGCGATATATATATTAGAAAGAAGTGAAATTAAGGGGTTATGTAAAAAGTCCTTCGGCCTTTTTCCCCAACCAATAATATTCTTTTAGGAGGTTGTTTTAAGAAAAAAACTTCGTTTTTTTCTTAAAACAACCTCCTAAACAAATTTTTCGGGGTTGGGGAAAAACGAGGAACGAGTTTTTACACAACCCCTTAATTTTATTTCTTTATTCTAATTTTAGATACTTCTTTTTTTTCTATATTAGGAGCAATCTAAAATAGAAAAATTATGATCAATCCCACGGACGCATGGCACATACAAACACTTGATTCTCCCAAAGTATTAAACCCTTATACCTTGCAGGTTCATCATGCCGCTCAGTTAGTGGCGATGGTCGGGCAGGGACTGTTACCCACTGAAGATGACGACTCGCAGTCCAATATGGAATGGGTTGATCGTCGTGGAGCCTTGCTTGGAAAAGATATTCCTCTTTCGCGTACCATCCGAATGGGGCTGCTATATCATCCTTTCGAATTGCATATTTTTGATCACAATATGGATAGCCTTGATAACCTTAATCTGGAAGGCCGGACCAAACAACTGGCTATTAACTGGATTAAGGATCATGTAACCGTTTTAGATGGTGAGGCCGATAAAGTAAAGCCTTTCGAGCACTTTGAAATACCCGCTCATCCGCTGGATGAAGGTGCGGTGTTTGAACTCCCCAACCCTATCTATCACCTGGAAATGGCCAAATACAGATCAAATGCGGACCTCATTCTAAAAGAAATAAAAAGAAAGTTTGAGCACGCCTCTGAAGTTCGGATCTGGCCCCATCATTTTGATACAGCTATCAATATTCCTTTAGCCTTTGATGAAAAAGGGAAAGCTACCCATGCCATCGGTATCGGGTTAGCAGTTGCAGATGAACAGGTTGACGAATATTACTATTATGTCAATCATTGGGCAAACTCCGAAAAAAAGGAAAAGAATAATCTTCCCGAGCTTAAAGGAGGAGGTATATGGACAAAAGGTAAAAACAAAATGGCCGTCCTGCCGGCCAGCAAACTGCTTACCCATACGGAGGCTGCAGAGCAATATCAGCAAGCCCAGGATTTTCTGGAATCCGGGATCAATGCTTCTTTGATTCTTATTGAAAAAGAGGACGCTTCCATTTAATATAAAAACCAGGCGGCGGGCGCCGCCTGGTTTTTATATTTTTCTCAGCAATTTTCAACAATATCTCCTTTCGCTTGTTCTAATATCACACATTTGAACAACCACTTTCCTTGAAAAGGCCGCATCATTGCTTTTCCATTCCGGCACTATTGTGTAAAACTGCAATTATTTAAAAATAAAATATTGATCTCTTTATGACGCTACACGTTCCGAATAGCAAAGCCCGGGAATTGAAGCTGGACTACCAATCCATTCGTGCCCAGAGTCTTAAAATCTGTGAACCCCTGGATGCAGAAGATTATGTGGTTCAGCCAATTACCGATGTGAGTCCTCCAAAATGGCACCTGGGGCACGTCACCTGGTTTTTTGAGAACTTTATTCTCCTTCCTCACCTGGAAGGATACCAAGCTTTCGATTTGAAGCTTAACTATTTTTTCAACAGTTATTATGAAAGTCAAGGGCCTCGCATTCTACGCAGCAAGCGCGGTAACATTACCCGCCCGGGCCTGGAAGTCATCCTCGACTATCGGCAGCATGTGGATAAGCATATGGCAGTGCTGCTGGATCAGTTTGGTGAGGACCAACTCCCCAAAGAGTTGTTCGACTTCATTATGCTCGGCCTGCAGCACGAACAACAACATCAGGAATTACTAGTTACGGATATTAAATATATTCTCGGCAATAATCCTCTATTTCCGGTTTATAGAAAAAAAGAAAAAGAGACGCCGGAATCATCTACAGCTACCCCCTCTTTTCTAAAAGTGGAGGAAGGCCTCTACGAGATCGGGCATCAAAAGGAAGGTTTTTGTTTTGATAATGAATTAGGCATACACAAGGTCTTTTTACAAGAGTTTGAGATCATGGACCGCCTGGTCACCAATGGCGAATACCTGGAGTTTATCAAGGCCGGCGGCTATGAACGATTTGAATACTGGCTGTCGGAAGGCTGGGAATGGGTCAAAACATTGGAAACCAAAGTCCCCTTGTACTGGTTCGAAAAGGACGGGGCATGGCAGCAATATACCCTGAACGGCCTGCAGCCTTTGGAGCTCCAAAATCCGGTCACACATATCAGTTATTTCGAAGCCGATGCCTTTGCCCGCTGGAAAGGCCTCCGACTGCCGACAGAATTTGAGTGGGAAGTAGCGGCAAAAAAATACAGCCCGGATATTCCTAAAGAAGGCAATTTTGTGGAATCAGGTCATTATCACCCGAACGCCCCTCAACATGAAAAAGATTATCAGTTTTTGGGCAATGCCTGGGAATGGACCGGCTCGGCCTATCTCCCCTACCCCAACTACCCGAGATTGAAAGGAGCCCTGGGAGAATACAATGGTAAGTTTATGATCAATCAAATGGTCTTGAGAGGAGGCTCATGCGCGACGCCGCACTCCCACATCCGCCATACATACCGGAATTTTTTCCATGCCGACAAACGATGGCAGTTTACGGGGATTAGACTTGTTAAATAGATCTTTTAATCAGTTGGGGTTGTGTAAAAACTCGTTCCTCGTTTTTACCCACCCCATTAAATTTTATTTGGGAGGTCGTTTTAAGAAAAAAACTTTGTTTTTTTCTTAAAACGACCTCCCAAAAGAATATTATTGGTTGTGTGAAAAGGCCGAAGGACTTTTTACACAACCCCAACTGATTTTATTATTAAAAAACAAACATGAAATCAGTCTATTTGTCTATGGTATCAAAAACAGAAGAGGCCACTTCTACTTTTGGAGAAGATATTTCAAAGGGCCTTTCCCAACAGCCCAAACAGCTGCCATCCAAATATTTTTATGATGCTAAAGGAGATCAGCTCTTTCAGGATATTATGAATATGCCCGAGTACTATCTGACCAATGCTGAATATGAAATATTGGATACTCAAAAATCGGAGATCCTCGAATTAATCGGAGCAGACACCTTTGACCTCATCGAATTGGGGGCTGGTGACGGCACAAAAACCAAGCTTTTGTTAGAACACTTTTTAGAGGAAAAAGCAGACTTCTGCTACTCCCCTATCGACATCTCAGGCAATGTGCTTCGCCAATTAAAGTCCGACCTGCAAAGACGCTGGCCCGAACTGTGTTGCGAGCCTTTACAGGGCGATTACTTTAAAATACTGGAGGACCTGGCCCTGACTCACGATGTAAAAAAGGTCATTCTCTTTTTGGGAGCCAATATTGGCAATTTCACCCGAGAAAGAGCCCAAGCCTTTTTAGAGCATGTGGGGGATTATATGCGCCAGGAGGATATGCTGTTAGTTGGGTTTGACTTGAAAAAGGACCCCGAAGTTATTTTAAATGCCTACAACGATCCGGCCGGCATCACAGCGGCCTTTAACCTCAACCTGCTCGAACGAATTAACCGGGAGCTGGACGCCGATTTCGACCTGGATCAATTTAAGCACTGGGAAACTTATGATCCAATTACAGGAGCTACCCGCTCCTTTATTGTCAGTATGACGGATCAGGAAGTTCGCATCGGAGCACTCGAAAAAACCTTCCATTTTGATGCCTGGGAGGCGATTGATGTAGAGTTGTCGCAGAAGTATGATGTTCCGATGATTGAAAAGCTGGCCAGGGAAGCGGGCTTTGAGGTCGTTAAAAATCTATATGATGAGAAGAGGTATTTTGTAGATAGTGTTTGGAAGAAAAGGTAATATAAAAGGAAGGCAGCGGTCGTTTGACCGCTGCCTTCCTTCTTTTACACAACTCCCCCACAGACTGCCACCCGACATTATCAAAGAACGCTCCACTTAAAATCACTTTTTCCGCATAAAAGACTTAAATTGAAAGACTTTCTGCAAACACGGTGGGTAAGCGGGGAGGCGGCCGCCTCCCCGCTTACCCACCGTGTTTGCCCTAATTTTTAGCTATAAAAACAGACTAGCATGAAAGCGATATTCTCCTTTGCTCTACTCCTGATCCTCTGCTGGAGTTGCGGAACCTCCGAGGCCACCAGTACGCCCTATCAAGGCAATACACTCGTCAGCCAGGATGGCGTTTCTTCTATTGAAAACGTTGATAACACCGTAACCTGGGCCACCCATCTGCGGCGCCTGCCCGGAGTGATCGTTAGAGGACAGGGTGAAAACCTGACCGTAAGAGTTCGCTCCCAAAACAATTCCTTTATGTTAGACAGTTCGCCCCTCTTTGTGTTGGATAATGTAGCATTGGGAAATGATTTCCAGGCGTTGTCCGGTGCTATTAGTATAAATGATGTATCTTCCATCTCGGTACTGAAAAATGCCAGTGAACTTGGCATGTGGGGATTAAGAGGAGCCAACGGCGTTATTGTAGTGAAGTCGAAAAAGCCGGGAAATGATTAACTAATGAAATACTATTGTTCTCTTTTCTTTTTACTAAATTTTATTCAAATAGCTGTATATGCTCAGGATTGCTCAGGATCGCTAGGGGAAAATATTTTTCCGGACGGGACTTTTGGCTCGGGAACCTCGAACATCCTCAGGAATGATCCCGGCATTGCACCCGGCTATAGATATGTCACTACCCCTCCTCCTAATGACGGAATGTATACCATCACCAACAATACGACCTCCTGGGGAAGCTTCGCGTCTGATCATTTCATCAAAATTCGGGATAACAGCTCTGACCCTTTTGGTTATATGATGGTTGTGAACGCCTCTTATGAACCCAGCTTGTTTTATGAAAGAACGGTGGACATTTGCGGAGGAACCGATTATCAGTTTTCGGCCGATGTTATTTCATTAAATAATCCCAACAATGGGCAACAATACATCAAACCGAATATTACTTTTTTAATAAATGATGAGGCTGTTTTTAGTTCAGGCGACATCCCTGTTGACGGCAAATGGCATACCTACGAATTTTCATTTACCTCTGAAGTCACCGCTTCCGAACTGAAACTGGCCTTGCGCAACAATGCCCCGGGCGGATTCGGAAATGACCTGGCCCTGGATAACATCGCTTTCCGCCCCTGTGGCCCGACCATCGAGTTGCCCGATACCATTATTCCTTTTTGCAATAATCAACCTTTGAATATCCAATCTTCCCTTGGTGAAGGATTTGACAGCCCCTTTTTTCAATGGCAGGTGAGTGAAACCGGTGGCCGGAATTGGATCACCATCCCGGAAGCCACAGACCCTGAATTGTTCGTTAATCGACCGATTGAAGGTAATCAGTACCGACTTTTAGTAGCTAATACAGCCGAAAACATTACCAAAGCCTCCTGCCGAATCGTATCTGATTTTTCCACCCTGGCCTATAGACCAAATTTAAATTTGATCGAAGCTCAAATCTGTGAGGGTGACACCTACCAGCTCAATGGCGAGGCCTACTCTCAGGAAGGAACTTATGAACAGTTGCTGACCGCGGCCAATGGCTGTGACAGCCTGATCCGAATCAATCTCAGCTATGGAGATCCTAAGGAGTTGGCCATTGCGGGCGATTCCATTGTGTGTGACATCAGTCCGGCCGTGCTGGATGCCGGGGCGTATGCGGCCTACCGATGGTCCAACGGGGCGCGGTCGAGAACGATCACGGTCGGTCGGGCCGGAAATTACTCCGTTACCGTCACCAATGATTTAGGTTGTTCCGGAACGGATGCCTTCCGTGTCCGCAACAGTGAACTAAGCGCCGAACTACAAGCCAGCCCGCCGGATTGCATCCTGGGCACTGAATGGGAAATTGATGTCTTGAATATTCAAAACGGCTTCCCTCCTTATCAATTTAGTATCAACGGGGGGGCGTTTCAAGATCTTTCGAGTTTTGTGGATCTTGACGCCGGCCAGTTTGAAGTAATCGTCCGCGATCAAACAGGCTGTGAATATGAGGAAAGCATTCTACTGGAAGGGAGGCCGCGTTTACATATAAGCCTGGATGCACCTCCGGAGGTTTTGCTGGGCGACACGGTGAATATCCGGCAAAGTATAAACCGACCGATGGTCAGTTACCAGTGGTCGTCCGAAGAAGCGTTTTCCTGTACCGATTGCAGTATGCCTGTTTTCAGACCCTTAAATAGCGGCACTTATGCACTCGAAGTAATGGATGAAGAAGGCTGTACCGCCCGAGATAGTTTTTTTATACAGGTAACTAAAAACCGGCAATTTTACGCCCCTAATGTTTTTAGTCCGAATGGGGACGGCATCAATGATTATTTTATGCCCATGTTTGGGAATGATGTAGCCAGGGTGGAAAACTTCCAGGTATTCAGTCGATGGGGAAGTTTGCTATTCGAGCAGCCGGAGAGTCTGCCTAATTCGAATGACTTGCGATGGAACGGCCGGGTGAATGGTGAAATACTGCCGGAGGAAGTTTATGTATGGACGGCTAATATTGTTTTTATTGATGGGGAAAGTGTAAGAGTCTCTGGGGATGTAATGTTGCTGAGATAAAACACACTACCCAAACACAAAGTTATTCCAAGGCTCCTCTTCAGGTAAAGGGGCCTCAAATAGAAGGTGTTCTTCATGCTGTGTATCCTGCAATTCTAATTTCCAGGCATGTAAACATACCGATAGAGGTTTGTAAGGGTTTTTCGCTCCGTATTTTTCATCTCCCAAAATAGGACACCCGACGGCTGCAAGTTGAGCTCTGATTTGGTGAAACTTACCGGTCAATGGTTTGATTTCCAGCATAGCCAGTCCGTCCAATTCCTGGAGAACCTTGTATTCAAGCACAACTTCTTTTCTATCATTTCCCTGTTTTTGAAAAATATCTGCTCTTTTTTCTTTCTGGTTTTTATACAGCCAATGTTCCAGCTTGTCTTCTTTTTTTTCAGGTATTCTTTCTGTAATGGCCAGGTAAGTTTTTTGAACTGTTTTTCGGGCAAATTGCTCATTCAATTGTCGGAGGATGCTCTTTTTCTTCGCAAAGATCATGACGCCGGAAGTAACTCTATCCAGGCGATGTACCACTCCGACATAAGGCTTTTTATGGGTTTGTGCCAGATGATCATACACTAGTTCTTCTACCGTAGGTGACTCAAAAGGATTTCGCTCTACGATCAGGCCGGCAGGTTTATTAATAAGCAGCCAATTTTTATTTTCCTCTAAAATACTCAATGACAACCCTTTATAAGACAAAATTACTTTTTTT
>JAUIKE010000388.1 GCA_030430845.1 Bacteroidia bacterium
TACAGGCCATTATGTCCTTTCTATTGACAAAAGTACTGAGTATTCAGGCGCAGTTTATGATATCAGAACTTCGCGCGCAGGTCCAAAAAAAAGTACTTGCCCTGCCCATTCGTTTTTTCGACAATACAAAGTCGGGCGCACTGGTATCCAGAATCATGAGCGATGTGGAGGGTGTACGCAACCTTATAGGAACCGGCCTTGTACAATTGGTAGGAGGAACTATTACAGCGGTGGTTTCCCTTATTCTATTATTACGTATTAGCCCCACCATGACCTTACTGACCTTTATTCCCTTGATACTGTTTGCAGTAATTGCCTTAAAAGCCTTCAAGATCATTAGACCCGTTTTTAGGGAAAGAGGCAAAATAAATGCAGAGGTGAAAGGCCGACTAACGGAAACTCTTGGAGGAATACGGGTCATTAAAGGCTTTAATGCGGAAGAACAGGAAGGAAAAGTTTTTGAAGAAGGCGTGGAACGTTTATACGAAAACGTAAAGAAAAGCCTAACGGCCACAGCGATAATGACTAGTTCCTCTACCTTCCTTTTAGGATTGGCCACTACAGGCATTATGATGGGTTTTGGAGGGTACAAAATGATGCAGGGCGAATTAAGTACGGGCGAGTATTTTGAATTTACCTTTCTATTGGCCCTTATGGTCGCCCCCATTGTTCAAATGAGCAATATAGGAAGTCAGCTTACTGAAGCCTTGGCCGGATTGGACCGTACCGAAGAACTTATGAACCAGGTGACCGAAGCGGATGATAAGGACAGGACCATTGAACTAAAACAAATAAAAGGCGACATGCGCTTTGAGGATGTTTCCTTTGCCTATGAGGAGGACAAGGAGGTATTGCACAATATCAGTTTTGAGGCCAAGGCAGGGGATGTCATAGCGCTTGTTGGAAGCTCCGGTTCGGGTAAATCGACCATTGCAGGTTTGGCAGCCAGTTTTCTGAATCCGGATTCCGGAACCATTACCATTGATGGTATTGACCTTTCAAAAGTTGACCTAACCAGTTTCCGTCAGTTTTTGGGAGTGGTCCTACAGGACGACTTTCTATTTGAAGGCACCATCCGTGAAAATATTCTTTTCCCCAGGCCGGATGCTACCGAGCAAGAACTACGGGATGCCGTTAAAGCTGCTTATGTTGATGAATTCACCGATAGATTCGATGATGGTCTGGACACCGTCATTGGGGAGCGGGGGGTAAAACTTTCCGGTGGCCAACGACAACGCATCGCTATTGCACGTGCCGTACTGGCAAATCCCCAAATTTTGATACTGGACGAAGCCACTTCCAATCTGGATACCGAAAGCGAATCCCTAATTCAGAAAAGTTTGGCTGAACTCACCAAAGGCCGAACAACCTTTGTCATTGCACACCGCCTCAGTACCATTAGAAAGGCCGATCAAATCTTGGTCATTGAAAATGGAAGGATTGCAGAACAAGGCACCCATGAGGAATTGATAGCCACCGAGGGTAGATACTATAATCTGTTTACGTATCAGGCGAGGATATAATTAGCTGATAGCTAAAAAACGTAAGTTCAGGATCAAATACAAATTCAGTAAAGACTCATCTAAAATTTGAATTATTGCTTTTTGGGTTTGAACTTGACTCTTGAATTTGAATTTGTTAAAGTTCCTCAGGTGCAAGCTCAACTTCAAGTCCGTCCATATCCTCACTAATATGTAACTGGCAACCAAGACGGCTGTTCTCACGAACATTAAAAGCCTCCGCTAGCATCGCCTCTTCATCATCACTTTTCTCCGGTAAGTCATGGTCAGATTTTATATAGCATTGGCATGATGCACACATGGCCATTCCTCCGCAAATCCCGATAGTTCCTTCAGGAGCCAATTCATAGGAACGCACCACCTCCATCAGGTTCATGTTCATATCGGTTGGGGCATCTACTTCGTGCAGTACACCGTCACGGTCGGTTATTTTGATTTTGATATCCATTAATAGGAATTAGTTTTTAGGCGTTAGTAAACTAGTTTACAATTAATTCATTGCTATTTTACTTCATTGATTGAATTAGTCCGAAAAGCATCTTTGAAATTTCATTCGATTTATGAATTAATCCATCTGCATTTTCTGAACTTATGTAATTCAATCTAGTGGACAAATATAACATGGATCTAACTTCACTATTAGAACTAATTGCAAAATATAGGAATCTTATAAAATCTGGATTGGTTCTTCTATCAAAACCTTCTGCAATATTATTTGAAATAGAAACTGACGCCCTCAAGATTTGGTCTTTAAATGGGTAATCTTTAGTGTTAGCAAAATCCTCATAAATCAAAACTGCAAAATCTTGAGCCTTTTGCCAAACCAATAAATCCTCAAATTTCTTTACGCCCATTTTTGAATTTCACTAACCCCTAATAACTTGCTCCTTACTCCCTAAAAGTTAATCAATCGCTTTTATTACTGCTTTGGGAGCTTCTTTTTTTGAACCATCAAATCCGTTAATACCTCCAACGGTCGTGTACTTTAGAACGTATTTTTTATCTGGAAATATTCTTTGATAGGCACTTTGACACATCAATGTGGCTTCATGGAAACCACACAAAATCAATTTGAGTTTGCCAGGATACGTATTAACATCCCCAATGGCATATATTCCGGGAACATTGGTTTGATAGTCGAACGTGTCTACTTTAATAGCATTTTTTTCAATTTCCAAACCCCAATCCGCAATTGGCCCTAATTTGGGTGAAAGTCCAAACAAGGGTATAAAATTATCTACCT
>JAUIKE010000205.1 GCA_030430845.1 Bacteroidia bacterium
GATAGCCCAAAAAAGTACCAGTAAATTGGTCTTGATTGATCAGCGGATGGTCGGAAAGGCTCGGATCCCCTTCAGTGTTGTATCTCCATTTAATTTGACCAGGCTTTACAAATCATCCAGGCTAAGGCCTGAAGAAATAGACAACCTTTACTCGGAAACCATCTTGCTGAATTTCGCAGGTATCCCGTCTTTTCGGAGAATGAAAAAAGATGTTTTCTCAAAATTCTTAGGTTAAAAAAAGGGTTACCCATTTTTTAGATAGAAGTTGTTTAAAATTATGCTAAGGCTGCATTAAAAAGTGATAATTCATGGAACAAAAAATTGATACGATAGAAATACTTCAAAAGATCAGAGAGTTTATTCTCGACACATTTCCCGTTGCCAAACAACAAAACATTTCGGATGAGGATCTGCTTCTGGGAACTAATATCATGGACTCTATAGGTATTCTACAGATCATTACTTTTCTGGAGGAAGAGTTTGGCGTCGCTTTCGAAGACGATGAATTTATTCCGGAAAACTTTCAAAGCATCGCCCACATCACTTCCTTTATTCAACAAAAAATTGATTAGCGATGGATTTCCTGGTTCATCATATGCTACAAAGTACCGCCAAAGTCTTTCCGCAAAAGGAAGCTTTGGTTCACAAAGATCAACGGCTCAGCTATCAGCAGGTAGCGCAAAGTTGTAAAAACCTGGCCTATAGCCTCACAAAGATCGGCTGTAAAAAGGGCGACCGCGTTGGTATTTACCTTGATCATTCCATTGCCCAGGCAAAGTCTATTTTTTCCATTTCTCAGGCAGGAGGTGTTTTCGTACCGATCAACAGTCTGCTGTTTCCCCAGCAGGTGAGCCATATTGCTCAAGACTGTCAAATGACCGGGATTATTACCTCCAGTCAAAAACTAGCTTCTCTTGGGGCTGAATTAGAAAAAATTTCCTCCCTTCAATTTATTATTTTGGTGGGGGATGCAGAGCATGCAAATGTATCCATCCCAACTTATTCATTTCAAGCGCTTACCCAAACTGATTTTTCAGGGCATTTAGCGGATGCTTGTATTGAAAAAGATCTGGCAGCCCTTATTTACACCTCCGGATCTACCGGAAAGCCCAAAGGGGTCATGCTCAGTCATGCCCAGATAATAGCCGGAACCTCTATTGTTTCGGATTATCTAAAAATTACTAGTACCGATCGCATATTGGCCGTCCTTCCTTTCAGTTTTGATGCCGGCCTCAATCAACTGCTGACCGCCTTTCAACAAGGAAGCACCATTATTCTTTTATCCTTCACTTTTGCCCGACAAATCGTGCAGATGCTGTTGAAAGAAAAGATCACTGCCCTCGCAGGCGTACCCACCCTATGGAGTTTGCTAGTACAGCCGCGCTCTTCCATGCACAAGCATCCATTTCCGATGCTGCGATATATTACCAATACCGGAGGCAGAATGCCGGAAACGGTATTAATCAGCCTGCGGCAAATGCTTCCCTCTACTCAAATCTTTTTGATGTACGGACTAACGGAGGCATTCAGGTCCACCTATCTGCCACCGGATCAGTTGGATAAGCGCCCCAATTCTATTGGTAAGGCCATTCCCAATACTGAAATTTTAGTGGTCAATGATCAGGGAAAACCCTGCCGGCCGGAAGAAATAGGCGAACTGGTGCATCGAGGTCCCACCGTTTCTTTAGGGTATTGGGGGAAACCTGAGCTAACGGCAAAAGTACTGCGCCCTCATCCTTTTTTACCCAAAGAACTCAACAGTAATGAAAGGGTATGTTACTCCGGGGATTTAGTCAGAATGGACAAAGAAGGCTTCTTTTATTTCGTAGGTCGTGGTGATGCTATGATTAAATCATCCGGATACCGCATCAGTCCGACAGAAGTGGAGGAAATATTGATGCAAAGCAATCTTCTTGAAGGCGTAGCCGTGATTGGTGTCGAAGATGAAGTCTTAGGACAAGCCGTTAAAGCTTTTATTGTCCCTAAAAAAGAAGAAGTTTTTGAGATGCAGCTGTTAATTGACCACTTTAGTCAAAATGCTCCCAGGTACATGCTGCCTAAAGAGATCCTGGTACTGGATGAATTACCCAAAACCACCAGCGGGAAAGTTAATTATCCAGCCTTAAAAAAAAATGAGGTATCCATCACCCCAAAATAAACAATGGAAGGAGTACAAAGGCTAATTAGTCAATATTTTAAATCATCCCGGAAGGAGTTAATGATCGGAGGTATAGGAGTGTCCGAACTGGCTGAGCAATATGGCACTCCCATGTTCGTATATGACCGAAATATTTTGTTGCAAAAATATCAATCTCTGAGAAATGCCTTACCTGCTGAATTCGAGATCTATTACTCTGTCAAAGCCAATCCTCACCCACGAGTACTTCAATTCTTTTTAAGCCAAGGCCTGGGGTTGGAGGTAGCCTCTGCCGGAGAGCTCCATATGGCTCTTCAGGCCGGATGTCCTCCGGAAAAAATTATTTTTGCCGGTCCCGGAAAGACCATGGCCGAATTATCATTAGCCATCCAAAAAAATATTCGGGAAATCCACCTTGAATCCTTTACGGAAAGAGAAAGGATCAGTTTTCTCAGCCGTCAGAGTGGTAAAAAAACCAGGATTTCCATAAGAATTAACCCTGGGAAGGAGGCTCAGGGAGGTGCTATGCAAATGGGAGGCAAACCCAGCCCTTTTGGCATTGACGAAGAAAAACTGGATGAAATGCTGAATTTGGTTTTGCAGGATTCATACTTAGATCTTCAAGGCATTCATTTGTTTATAGGCACCCAAATTCTCGACCATCGAATTTTACTATCTCAGTATCGCAAAGGATTCGAAATTGCCGAAAGGGTAGCCCAGAGGATCCCAGGACCTTTGCGGATAATTGACTTTGGCGGAGGATATGGCGTACCCTATTTCAAAAACGAAACAGCGCTGGATCTGACAGAACTAAAAAGAGAACTGGAGCTATTGGTTGCAGAAAAAAAGCGTTCTCAATTGTTTCAGCATACTCAATTTTTAATTGAACCAGGTCGCTTTCTCACCGCTGAAGCCGGAGTTTATGTAGCTCGGATAAATGACATTAAAGTTTCAAAGGGGAAAAAATTCCTGATCATGGATGGTGGTATGCATCATCATCTGGCAGCCTCCGGCAACCTGGGTCAAATTATCAAGCGCAATTATCCCCTCGCTATTCTAAACAAACTACAGGAGCCTTATTCCGAAACCGTTGAGGTAGTGGGCCCCTTGTGCACCCCCTTGGATACCCTGGGGCGATCTGTTCAACTACCAGAAGCCCATATTGGTGATCTGATAGGCATTTTTCAATCAGGAGCCTATGCTTTGTCGGCCAGTCCATTAGGCTTCCTAAGTCATCAAACGCCGGCAGAAGTTTGGGTAGAAGACGGACAACACTCAAGACTGAAAAGCAGGCTGGAATATCAATATTAACTGAACATATCTTTTCACGATCAATGACGATTATCGACACCCATAAGTGGAAAAAACGAACAGAACGGGTTTTAAAGAAATTTACCCATCGGAGCCTGATCCTGATGTACCACCGCGTAGCAGCAAAAGGAATTGACCCCTGGGCCCTGGCCGTTACACCTGAGCATTTTGAGCAGCAAATGGAGGTTATTAAAAAACATGCTCAGCCTATAAGCCTCCTGGATTTGAGCCTCGCCCACCAGGCGGGAGAGGTGCCCGAAAGAGCCGTGGCAGTCACCTTCGATGATGGATATGCCAATAACCTAATCCATGCCGCTCCCATTTTGAAAAAACATAAAATTCCCGCTACCGTTTTCGTAGCCAGCGGATATTCCAATAAAAACCGCGAATATTGGTGGGACGAACTTGATCACATTATTTTCAAACCCGGGACACTCCCGGAGCGACTACAATTAAAACTTGCCAATCAATCATTTGACTATCCATTAGGACAGGCAGTCCATTATACCGAACAGCAGCAGCGTCAGGATTATGAGAGTCGCGCCTGGAAAGCCAAGCCTCACACGCGAATGGGCTTGTACAAGGCCGTATGGGAAGTACTACAACCCCTAAAAGAAGCGGAACGCCAAAATGCTATGGATCAGATCATAGCGTGGGCCGGTTTTCAACCAACCCCTCGACAAAGCCATCGTCCGATGACTTTAGAGGAGCTAAGGCAATTCGAAGAAAGTAACATTTTAAGTATAGGCGCTCATACGGTGCATCATCCCTTTCTTTCGGCTCACCATCATGATATCCAGCAAAGGGAAATCATGAATAGCAAAAAATACCTGGAAGATATTTTGAACCACCCAATTAAAACCTTCGCTTATCCTTTTGGGAATTTTAATAAGCAAACACTAAAATTAGTCGAAAAAGCAGGATTTACCTGTGCTTGTGCCACCGTGGAAGAAACAGTTTGGAGATGGTCAGATCGCTTCCGCATGCCACGATTTGAAGTCCTTGACTGGGAAGGACATGTATTTGAAAAAAAATTACTGGACTGGCTGGAAAATGAGTGAATTATTGTTGTCATGAATAGTCAAAAGACTTCGTTTCGAAAAAAGTTTTTCCAGACCTTAGATGTCGGCAAAAACACTTTGAGGTATGGCAAGCTCGCTCTTAATAAGCAACTCGTAAAAATGCCCCTGGCGGAAATCACTGACGAATTTGCATTTTCGCTGGCTCCGGATGGCTGGAACTATTTCAGCGTCATACTCGACGAATTGAGTGCCAAGCCTGAAATAGCATTAGAAAACACCCTTTTTTATAAGTTTTTTACTCATCCGCAGATCAACCAAATCCAAACCCTGAATGAACTGCTTACCCTGGGCAGGCCGAATGCCTTCATTAGCGACGGGCACCCATTTTATTTGGGCACTTATCCATGGGGAGGTCTAACCCCTGATGTATGTTCTAAAGGAGGAACCCCCTTTGGATGGTATTACGATCAGGTTTCCGGAGAAATGACCAGAGATTTATGGGGATATAAAAAAACATTGTGGTACCAACCTAATGACAGGTATACGATCGAATTCGACTGGAATTTAACTGCCAAATACTTTTCGTCCATAAAAAAAGGATATAAACCCATTCGCTTTCTTTCCTTCCCTAGTGTTTCGCTGCTGGTTCGTCATAATGGCGAACAAAGAGGCATTATTGTAGATGGGCACCACCGTTTACCCATATTAAAATACTTAGGTTATAAAGAAGTAAGAGTTGAAATCACACAAGTCATACGCGAAGAAGAGATAGACGATTGGTATTATGTTAAACGCAAAATTTGCAGTAAATCCCAGGCATTGGAGATTTTCCAAAGTTTTTTTCTGTTGAATGGAAAAGAAAGATTGGACCACCTTCAATTACACAAAAAATAAATTTTTACTTAGTGAATTCAGTAAATCCCAAACTTGTTTCTATCGTTACCATCTTTCTCAATGAGGAAAGCTTCCTTGCGGATGCAATAGAGAGTATCCTGGATCAATCTTACCCTCATTGGGAATTACTCTTAGTGGATGACGGCTCCACGGATACCAGCAGTAGCATTGCTCAAAGGTATGCCCGGCAGCATCCGGATAAAATTCGATACCTCGATCACCCCCGCCATGAAAATCGGGGTATGAGCGCTTCGCGCAACCTGGGTATCCATCATGCCGACGGATCGTATTTGGGATTCCTGGATGCCGATGATATTTGGCTTCCCCAAAAACTGGAAGAACAAGTGGCCATACTAGATTCGCACCCTGAAGCGGCTCTGGTTTGTGGGCGTACAAAATGGTGGTACAGCTGGACCGGAAATACAGAAGACCTGGATAAAGATTTTTTACAAAAGTACAGTGTTGAACTCAACGCTCTGGTACCTCCTCCAGAGGTTCTACTCATGTTTTTGAAAGATGAATGGGCCTCTTTGTGTGATATTCTAACCAGAACGGAATTAGTAAAAAAGATCGGAGGATATGAAAATAAGTTCAAGGGCATGTATGAAGACCAGGTCTTTCACACCAAACTATGTATGTACCATCCTGTGTATGTCTCTAGTAAATGCTGGTACCTTTACCGGCAGCATCCGCAGGCCTGTACGGCGGTATCTCATAGCCAGGGCAGGTATCATAAAATACGTTTTCAGTTTTTGAATTGGCTCGAATCCTATTTAAATGAACAGGATAATCAGCATCCTGAGATCAGGAAAATTATTAAGGATGGTCAATTCCCCTATCGGTATCCACTTTTATTTCAGGCATCTCAATTTGTCAAAAACAGTCTTTCAAAATTTTTTTAAAAAAAGGCCCTGTCGAAGTATCCTATGAATAATCAACCTTTAGTCTCCGCCATCATGATCTTTCTCAATGAAGAGCGATTTATTGATGAAGCTATAGAGAGTGTTTTTGCTCAAACCTACGATCACTGGGAATTATTACTGGTCGACGACGGCTCAACCAATAATAGCAGTCAAATTGCACTGGATTATGCGAGGAGGTATCCTGACAAAATTCAATACCTGGAACACCCCAATCATGAAAACAGAGGCATGAGCGCCTCGCGGAACCTCGGCATACAAAATGCCAAAGGAAAATACATTTCGTACATCGACAGCGATGATGTATGGCTCCCCAACAAGTTGGAGCGTCAAGTGGAATTATTAGAGCCGCAAACCGAAGCCGTAATGGTATATGCTCCCCTAATGTGCTGGTATAGCTGGACGGGCTTGCCGGAAGATCAGGACAAGGACCATCTTTACGGTGTTCAATTGAACGGGCGGCCTCCCTTCAACAATAGTGTTGTTGAGCCTCCCAAACTCATTCCCCTGTTTTTAAAAGATAAGAATCTAACACCGAGTGGAGTGCTGGTCAAAAGAGAAACCCTTCTTACAATAGCGCCCTCAGAAAACAGCTTCCGAACGAATTATTCGGACGATGTGGTGCAAATCAAAATTTGCCTTCATTGCAAAGTATTGGTATCGGATGAACCCCTGTATAAATACCGGATTCATCCGGAATCCAACTGTAGGAAAGAAAGTAAAGCAGGTAAGTCCTATTATTTCAGAGAAGTCTTTTTAAATTGGGTTGAGCAATATTTCAGGGAGCACCATGTCACTAACCCCTTATTAATAAAAGCTTTAAAACAAGCCTATCTGCCTTATAAGCGCCCCTATTTGTACCGAATCCATAAAAGCTGTCAAGTTACAGGCAATCTCCTTCAAAACCTTGTGATCAAATGGAGTCGGAATATTTTACCTAAAAATGTCAGAGACTGGCTTTGGAGTAGATGGGTAAAACTCAAAACTTTAAACTAATAAAAATGGCGTTTTACCTTCATTTTATGGACACCCTACCATTTCCAAAATCTTTCAGCAGATGAAGCTTTTAATCATTGTTCCATCCACCAGTCGCGGAGGTGTCGAAGAATATAGTCTCAAAATTGCCGCCCATTCCAAACAAGCCGGATGGGATGTTAATCTGGCTTTTCCCAAAAAGCCAGGCACCGAATCCATCATAGCCGATGCCGGGAAAGCTGGTATCAATTACCATAAACTAAACGTAGCCGAAACGAAAATCCCTACCTTTCAAGAGATCAGCAGCCAACACCAGGCCTTACTTCCGATATTAAAACGATTAATCATTCCTCGTTTAAAGTTTGATTGGAGTATTATTCCTCATTTTTTCAGAACCCTGTTTTTACTAATAAAAATTAGGCCGAAGGCGGTCCTGCTCATTCTCCCCTGGCCGGAGTATGGATTTGGAAGTATTTTGGCCTGTAGTTTCTTGAAAATTCCGTCCCTCCTTGTTTTCCAGTTGGCGCCCCATACTCTGTCCATTAAGAAATGGAAGAAGAAACTGTACCATTGGGCGCACCGAAGAAAACAGACCTGGGTGGGCGTTTCAAAAAGTAACTGTCGATGTATCAGCCAATCATTTGGACTACCGCCTGAAAAGGTGCTTTGTATTTATAATGGAGCCTCCTTTCAAACTAATCGGGGCAGCCTAACTGATAACATCCGCAAACGAGTAAAACAAGAGCTAGGCTTATCTGAAGAGAGTACCATGGCCCTAACTGTGGCTCGCTTAAACGACCAAAAGGGACATGATTTTCTGATTCCTGCCATTCCGCATTTAAAAGAAGAATTCCCGAATTTGAAGTTTGTATGGGTCGGAGACGGTGAGAAAAAAGCCTATCTACAGCAATTGCTCAAAGAATACAATTGCTCAGATCAGGTTTTATTTTTAGGGTACCGTTCGGATGTACCCAGATTGTTGCAGGCGGCCGACTTGTTTGTATTTCCTACCTATTATGAAGGACAACCCTTTGCTTTGCTGGAGGCTATGGCTTATGGCGCACCGATAATCACCTCTTCAACAGATGGGATCCCTGAAGTTATTACACATAAAGTCCAGGGATTATTAAGCAGAAAAGGAGACAGTGCCGATTTGCTCGAAGCCATCCGCTGGGCCTTGCGAAATCCTTCACAAATGGCGACTATGGCCCAAAAGGCACAAATAAAAGTCCAAGATTTTTCTCAGGAAAAAATGCTCGATCAGACCTTTGCCTTACTCAATGAGCGGATAGACGGAAAGACGGAACCCGACTTCAACAAAGTTTATGCAAATACTCCCTGAATAGTTCATCCATGCGCACCTTATTTGTAACTATTATGTCCTACCCTCCCAGAGGAGGTACCCACTTACGAAATTGGCAAAATATCAACATCATGCAGAAGTTTGGGGAAGTGGGCATATTTTCGGTTTTTAATCAAGACCTGCACCCCGGTGATGATACCAGTGTTAAATCCTGGCATCACTATAATATGGTCAAAGAGTCCACTACAGGGGATCTGATAGAAAGAGGCCTTCGACTATTCAAACGCAAAGGACTGCGGTACTTTTGGGCATATTCGAATCGGGCAGGTCAGGAACTAGATCAATTCCTGACGAACTTCAAACCTGATATAGTCGTTCTGGAAGAACTAGGCGTTTACCCCTACCTGGAAGTGATCAGGAAACACGACTGCAATATTATCTTCGATAATCACAATGTGGAATCCCACTTATTTAAACAAATTAAATGTTCAAAACCGACCTTTCCGCATTGGTGGCGTCATCAATTTCATTTTCCACAAATAGAGTCGGCTGAAAGGGAATTAGCCCAATTGGCCGACATAACATGGGTTTGTAGTCCCACCGATCAAAATTTGTTCAAAGAATGGTATGGTTCCACTAAGCCCAGCTTTGTAGTACCGAACGCCATCCATGTTAAGAATTATGAACAGGTCCGCCTAGGAACTTTTCCTTTACCCGCAGAATTAAAAACAGGAGCATTCAACATCCTTTATTTGGGAAATTTCCATCACCCTCCTAATCAGGAAGCCGGCAGATTGTTAATTGAAGAGGCTTATCCACAACTTAGCCAGGTTTTTGAAGCATTTAACCTCATGCTGGTAGGTAGTAATCCGACTGCTTTTATGAAAGAGGCTGCTCAGAAGGCCTCGAATATTTTGGTCACCGGAGAGGTACCTGATGTCAGGCCTTATTTGGCGGCTGCAGACCTAATGGTAGTCCCCTTACTGAAAGGCAGCGGTACCAGGTTCAAGATCCTGGAAGCCTTTGCGGCTGGTCTGCCGGTGGTGAGTACTACCAAGGGAGCGGAAGGATTAAATGCGATAGACGGAACACATTTGTTGATTGCTGATCAGATAGCTCATATGGTTCAAAAGATCCATCAAATAAGAGCTGAAAAGGATTTAAGAAAAAAACTGATAACAAGCGGTTTTGATTTACTACAGTCCGAATATTCCTGGAAAGCGGTAGCCAGAAATATTGAAACGTCTATCCGCAGTTTAAGAGAATCAAGTGTTCAGCCCAGCATTTAAGAAAAAACTCAACTCAAAAACAGCATATTTTTATTTACTTAATCCCTGAATAATGTCAAACAGTCCTTTTTTTTCCATTATCATTCCAACCTACAACCGACCGAAAATGCTCCAAAACTGTTTGGAGTCTTTATCAGCATTAGACTATCCGAAAGATGATTTTGAAGTAGTTGTAGTGGATGATGGAAGTCCAGTTTCATTAGAAGAAATCGTCCTTGCTTTTCAGGGCAGGCTGCGAATCATTTATTTCCGGCAGGAAAATGCCGGACCTGCCTCCGCAAGAAATTATGGTGCCCGAAATGCAAAGGGGACCTACCTTGCATTTACAGATGATGATTGCAAACCTGCTAAGAATTGGTTGTCACTAATGAAAGCTGAACTAGATAAGAAACCCGACCACATGCTTGGAGGCAAGACCATAAACATTCTTAAAGACAATTTATTTTCCTCAACCAGCCAGTTTATTGTTGATCTGGTCTACGACCACTATAATCAAGACCCCAACGATTCGCGTTTTTTTGCTTCCAATAATATCGTCGTTCCCACCAAAATATTTAATAAAATTGGGGGCTTTCCCGAGGATTTTTCCAGAGCTGGTGGGGAGGATCGCGAATTCTGTGAACGATGGTTCTGGCTGGGGTATAAAATGAGCTATCTGGAAGAAGCCAAAATGTATCATCAACATTATCTTACCCTCAAGAAGTTTTACAAACAGCACTTCAACTATGGCATCGGGGCCTATCATTTTCACCGTACCCGCAGAGAACGCAAGTCGGGCAATATGTCACAGGAATTAAAATTTCATGTCAACCTAAATAACTGGCTCTTTGCTCCTTTTGCCAGAAAAGAGAAAAAGCCGGTAGCCAAATTTTTTCTGTTGATGGTATGGCAGGTTGCCAATCTGTTTGGGTTTATGTATGCACGATACTTTGAAAAGGCCTAGTTAGACTCATCCAGATGAAAAACAGGACAAAGACCAACCTACTGCTCATCCTTATGCTTGCATTGCATTACGTGTGGTTAATTGGAAAGAACTATGTTGGCAATGCAGAAAACGCTCCTCCCCCTTCTGAGCTTTATTGGTTCGTTCTGGCAGCAGGGGTGTTGGTGATCCTTTCTCCATATTTTATCCGAAAGGATTATTTGTTACAAAAAAACGCTAAGCTTCTAGAGGCTATCAAGCTTAATAAAACCAAGTTATTTTTTTTCGCCGCCATTCCTGTTTACTTGTTACTAAATATGATCTTGATGAGGTACGTTCATCAGGGAAATGACGAGCAAGGCTTTTTGGAAGGAGCTCAAATACTGGTAAGCCATGGCCGGCAATACTTTTTTGATCACTACACCGAGATCCCCTGGTTGGGGAGGCAACACCCGCCCTTACCCGTATTGTTAATTGGGTACCCAGCCAAGATCCTGGGAAGTGATGTGCTGTTAACCTCTAGATTTCTGGCCAGTTTGTTAGGATTGGGAATATCCATATGTACGTTTTTTATAGCTAAAAAGCTGTTTGATCAAAAAACAGCAGTCTATTCGGCGATTTTATTATTTGGTATTCAATTGTTCTACCAACTCAACTTAAGAGGCAATAATGACATTTTCGTCACTTTTTTCTTTACACTCTCCATCCTACTATTACTCCAAATCAATCAGGCCAAAAACATTAAAAAGCTTTCCTCTATATTGGGGTGGTCGTTTCTTATCGGTCTTTCAATAAGCCTGGGGAACATTAGCAAATATACCATGGTATTAATTTACCCTTTGCTCCCTCTTTTACTTATATGGCCGTTTCCGAATCGACTCCCATATCATCCTGATAAGGCTACCTTCTTTTCTAACCTAAGAGCAGGCACACCTCAATTGGCAGCCATTGTATTGTGTTCTT
This sequence comes from Bacteroidia bacterium, assembly GCA_030430845.1. Lineage (GTDB taxonomy): Bacteria > Bacteroidota > Bacteroidia > Chitinophagales > Saprospiraceae > JANQPA01. The sequence continues at coordinate 11,737 of JAUIKE010000205.1, forward strand.
TGCCATTATTGGTAGCCTGGCTGCTGTTTTTATACCAATCAGATATCTATCAGGATCAGGTCAGCCAAATTTCAGGTTACCTGGGTACAGAAGTTGATTGGAGTGAAGATGAAATGCAAGTGAAAAAGTTCCAGTTTTTTAATTCCTGGAGGATGCAGTTTTTTCTTTCAGCGGTATTTACAAGGATCCCCGCCTCGTTTGGCCTGTATTCCCTTCCTTTAATCGCATTCGGGATAGGAAGCTGGATAGTTGATAAAAAAAGAGAACAGGCCCCCAATATCTGGAGTAATAGATTTATACTTGGATGGATGGCAGTCGTGTTCATTCCTGTGTTAATGACCTTACCTGTAGACCGGTATTTCATGCCTGCTTACCCGGCCATTGCTATTCTGATGGCACATGGACTGCAGACCTTTCACTTAAAGTCAGTCCGAATTCCACTCTTAATGTTGATCTTAAGTATAAGCAGCATTTATTTGGAATGTCAATAGCGCCTTCCCAAGGGTATAACTTAATTAAACTAAAAATATAACCTGATGGCCTTACATATTCTTATGGAAAGAGTGGCTCTGTTTATGCCGGGAATTGCCCTCGATGGATATATTCTTATTCAGGCGCTCAATAGACGGCAACAACTAAAAAAACATTACACTGGCAATATGGTTGAATGTCCTATTTGCGGAGGCAAACAATCCGAATTTGCTCCGTTTCCTAATGCTAAAGGACAAGCGAACATCTTATGCCTGACATGTGGTTCTCATAAAAGACATCGGCTAATGTGGCTTTATCTTCGGGAGCATACTTCGATTTGGGATAAGAACCGGCCCATACGCCTTTTGCATTTTGCACCAAAATCATTTGCTTTTCATGCTTTCTCAAAGGCAAATCATATTGATTACTATCCGGTAGATCTCTTTCCCAGATTATACCGGCATAAAGGCAAAACCAAAATAAGGAAAGCAGATATCACGCAACTTCAATTTGAAGATAACTTCTTTGATGCCATCATCTGCTACCACATCCTCGAGCACGTTCCTGACGACCGAAAGGGTATGGCTGAATTACACCGGGTAATGAAAAAAGGAACAGGCTGGGGAATTTTTCAGGTTCCCATCCAACATGGGCTGGAAAAAACCTTTGAGGATTTCTCTATAACCAAGCCCGGCGAACGGGAAAAAGCCTTTGGCCAGTGGGATCATGTGCGTTGGTATGGAAGTGATTATCCGGATCGGTTAAGATCGGTGGGTTTTGAAGTCAATAGTGATCAATACGTAAAGGAATTTTCCAAAAAAGATAAGGAACGCTATGGATTGCCCGGCCAGGAAATATTATATGTTTGCCGAAAGCCTGAATAGAAATAAATAGTCCCGTTTTTTATAATAAGTTGCCTCACAGGCCCCTCTTACCAGATTTTTTTATAATTATTCGTCTAATACTTTCCACAGACAGTGACCAATTTGTATTTTTTCGTCCGAATAAAGTAAATGAGTCAAGTACCGAGTAATAAAAAAATTGGCTATTTTATAAGTATAAACCATTTTTTCACTCAAATAATAATACTTCGAATGAATCGATTATTCAACTTAAACGGGATACTACTTCTCCTGATCATTTCCTTTTCTGCCTCTTGTGTGAGCACCAAAAAATATGATGCCATGCAAACGGATTTGCAAACTAAACTGCAAACGGCCGAACAAAACCTGGGCGAATGCCGCGAGCAGATGATCACTTTCCGCAATACCAGCGAAAGAGAACAGACTACCTTACAAGCCAACCTGAACCGTTCCGAAACACAGACCCAATTGCTCGAACAGCAAATTCAGAGCCTGAAGGATCAGGTTGCCGATCTGAAGTCTCAGCGCGATAAGCAACTAGAGCAAGTAGGAGACCTTACCGTCCTTTCAAAGTCTGCTAATGATAACATTAAAGAAACCCTTTCACAGCTAGATAAAAAAGATAAATACATCCGCCTGCTGCAGGCTGCACGTACGAAGGCTGACTCTATCAACCTGGCTCTGGCCGTCAACCTGAAAAGTGTACTGAAAGATGGTATTGAGGATGAGGATGTCGAAATTAAGGTGGACAAAACAGTGGTTTTCATCAACCTGTCAGATAAAATGCTGTACGAAAGCGGCAGTGCGAACCTTACCTCAAGAGCTAAAGAAGTCTTGGGTAAGATCGCCAAGATCATCGAATCACGCCCGGAACTGGAAGTAATGGTAGAAGGCTACACGGATAATGTGCCCATCAAGACGACTGGAATCCAGGATAACTGGGATCTTAGTGTAAAGAGAGCGACTTCTGTGGTAAGGGTCCTTCAAAATACCTACAACATCGATCCTAACAAGCTCATCGCTGCCGGCCGTGGCCAGTACAATGCCATTGCTACCAACGAAACGTCTGAAGGAAGAGCTATGAACAGAAGAACTCGCATTATCATCATGCCTAAGCTGAATCAATTCTACGATCTGCTGAATCCAACTAATATGGAGTAAGAGCGGAAAGCGGATGATTTAAAAAAGGAGGCTGATGAAACCCGGCGGGTTTCATCAGCCTCCTTTTTTTGTGCTCCCGCCAGGACTCGAACCTGGATCTAGAGTTTAGGAAACTCCTATTCTATCCCTTGAACTACGGGAGCAAAAAATATGAATGCGAAAGTGGCGACTGCCGCTTTCGCATTCAAAATATAAATTTGTTATAAAAGAAAAAAGCCCCTTCCGGGGCCTCTCGCTAATAACAAATCATAATCTCATGAAAATAATAAGACGACCTAATTCTTTTTTTCTTTAACTGGAGAATAGTTTTAGTTGTTTTTGTAAATGTTAATCGGTTTTTGGGACAGCCTCTTTTCTAAAAAAAGTTTTTGAAGTTGGTATCTTTGAAGTTGGTTGTTTTTTTTGTTTTCCGTCCTTCTCTGAATCCCTTTCCGCTGTCTCACACTACAAATATGCATCAACCTATATTCAATTAAAATGACAAAAAATGGCGTTTGTTGAAAATTATAGCGCTTTTTTTAACTAAAAAACAGCATAAACAATTAGTAATCAATTTTTTATAAAAACCTAATTGTTGTCTTAAAAATATTTTTCTTGCTGTTTTTTTCTATTATTTTTTTTCAAACTTCTTTTTTCTTTTCCAATCCTAGATTTTATCCACCCAAAACTTGACTTCTTTAAAAGAAAAAAGCCCCTTCCGGGGCCTCTCGCTAATAACAAATCATAATCTCATGAAAATAATAAGACGACCTAAT
>JAUIKE010000206.1 GCA_030430845.1 Bacteroidia bacterium
GCCAGTACGGCCTGTCGTGTACCATCTGGACGGAGAACCTCAGCCGTGCCCATCGCCTGGCTGAAAATATACAGTCTGGTATCATCTGGGTCAACACCTGGCTACTCCGCGACTTGCGTACGCCTTTCGGAGGCATGAAAAATTCAGGAGTAGGAAGAGAAGGAGGTTGGGAAGCACTTCGCTTTTTTACAGAGCCAAAGAATGTTTGTATTGAATATTAACTTTAATGATCTGTCGCCGGACGGCGACAGATCATTAATCAAAATAATTTTTATGAAGAACTTACTCCCACCAATTAACCTCAGGAAATGGGTCGACGACAACCGCCGTCTGCTGAAACCGCCCGTAGGTAACAAGGCCATTGTACACGACGACTACATCGTCATGATCGTTGGAGGGCCTAATTCCAGGAAGGATTACCATATTAATCATACGCCGGAGTTTTTCTATCAAATTGAAGGGGACATTGTCGTAAAGATCATTAAGGATGGAGAGCAGCAGGACATTCATATAAAAGAAGGAGAAATTTTCTATCTCCCGGCCAGCATTCCTCACTCTCCCCAAAGAGGCCCCAACACCATTGGCATGGTCATTGAGCAGAATCGACCGGAAGGGATGGAGGATGCCCTCGCCTGGTTTTGCGAAAACTGTCACAACGAGCTGTACGAGGAAGCCTTCGAACTGGAAAATATTGAGGCGGATCTTCCGGTTATTTTTGACCATTTTTATTCTGACGAAGAAAAACGTACCTGTGCAAAATGCGGTGCCGTAATGGAGCCACCGACTAAAGTTTAAAAAATGTACAAACGAATAAACGGGCATGCGCATCTGCTTCCCTATCCAGAAGAAATTCCATCCTTCATGAAGGAAAAGGAAATCTTCTGGATCGATGATGACCGGAAGTGTATGCGGCAAAAAGGATGGTCGCGTCCAATAACCGCTCCTAGCTTTTTTTTAAAAGAAAAATTAGAGTGGATGGAAGCTAACCGCATTCAGCATGCAGTGGTGCTCAACCTTTCGCAGCTCTACGGCAATGGCCTGCCCGATGACTGCCTGAACGAGGTTTTGCGTTTTCAAAACGACTACAACGCCCGCATTCAGCACGAACATCCCGAAAAATTCACCTGCGGATTTGTAGTCCATGCCGGCTACATCGATCAAGCACTCAAAGAAATCGAGCGCTGCGTAGAGGAACTGGGACTCCAGGTTTTGTGCCTGCCTACTCATTATTTGACTGCGGATGGACAATGGAAAGGGGTTTTTGATCCCGAGATAGAGCCTATCTTAGAGTTAGCCGATCATTATCAATTGGCCCTGGAAGTACATCCTTATGATGGGGAAAAATTTATTTTACTGGAAAATACCGCCTGGCGCTTCCATGTCGTCTGGATGCTGGCCCAATGCGCGGACGCTTATCATTTTTATACCCTCAATAATTACTACGAGCGATACCCCCATATTCGGGTATGCTTTGCACATGGAGGGCAACTCAACCAGGTAAACTACGGGCGCCGGGTGCAGGCCTTTGACGGGCGCCCTGATCTGTTTGTAGGCAAAGAACGCCCTAAAAGAGCATTGGGTCATCCCAACATCTTTTTCGATACGCTTGTCCATGATGTGCTATCATTGGAAATGATCATCCGAAGGCAGCGCACCACCCGTCAGATCATGATCGGCCTGGATGACCCCTACCCTCTGGGAGAAATGGAATCAGAACGGCAGTCTTCTTATCCGGGGAAATTATTGGACCTGGCCGTAGAGGCGGGTATAATCACAGAAGACGAACGAGCCGCGATCTGGTGCGATAACGTGCTGGCCTGGCTGTCACCTAACGAAGCTCAAAAGAAACAATTAATCAATAGAATAGGACTATCATAGATATGGAAAAAACCGCCATTTTTTCAAAAGAATATGCCGCACAGCTAGATCAGGCAGACCCTATAAGAAGCTATAGAGAGCGTTTCCACCTACCCATACAGCCAAATGGCGAGACTTACGTATACCTCTGTGGCAACTCGCTCGGCCTGCAACCTAAATCGACAGAAAAATACATTCAGCAGGAATTGGAGGATTGGAAAAAATGGGGAGTAGAAGGCCACTTCCATGCCAAAAATCCCTGGATGCCCTATCATGAGTTCCTGACAAAAAAAATGGCCCGGGTAGTGGGCGCCAAGCCGATCGAGGTAGTGGTCATGAATACCTTAAGTGTCAATCTGCATTTGCTAATGGTCAGCTTTTATCGGCCTACACCAGAGCGCTACAAAATTCTCATAGAGTCCGATGCATTTCCTTCGGATAAATATGCGGTAAAATCGCAGCTGAAGTTTCATGGCTATGAAGCGGATGGTCTGATAGAGTTGCGACCGCGTTCTGGAGAGGAATTGCTCCGGCAGGAGGATATTGATCAGCTAATAGATGAACAAGGTGATCAAATCGCTATGATCATGTTAGGCTGCCCCAACTATTATACCGGGCAAGTATTTGACATGAAGCATATTGCTGAGAAGGGGCACGCTAAAGGATGTGTGGTAGGCTTTGACCTGGCTCACGGGGCCGGCAATTTAAAGCCTCAGCTCCATGATTCGGGTATCGATTTTGCAGCCTGGTGCACTTACAAATACCTCAACAGTGGGCCCGGCAGTGTCGGGGGCTGCTTCATACATGAGCGTCATGCTCACAATTTGGATCTTCCCCGCTTTGCCGGTTGGTGGGGCCACAATAAAGATACCCGCTTCAATATGCGGTACGACTTTGATCCGATTCCTGGCGCAGAAGGCTGGCAATTGAGTAATCCGCCTATCCTATCCCTGGCTGCTATTCTGGCCTCCCTGGATATTTTTGACGAAGTAGGAATGGATGCATTAGTGGCTAAATCCAAAAAGCTGACCGGCTACCTCGAAGACCTGGTTCACGAAATTGACGATCCCCGGATCAATATCATTACACCGGCTGATCCGCAAGAACGGGGCTGCCAGTTATCTTTGCAGGTAAAGGATGCCGATAAAAAACTGTTTGACGCCATCTCAGAAAAAGGAGTGATCGCCGATTGGCGCGAGCCGGATGTCATCAGGATTGCGCCGGCGCCTTTGTATAATTCTTTTAGCGATGTTTATCGGTTTGCCAGGATTTTGAGGGAGGAATTGGTAGAAAGTAAAAAATAGAAAGATGGCAGAGATATTGCGAAAATATTAATTGTGCTGTTAGTTGGAGATTTTTATTGGCACGCAGATTTCGCAAATTGCGCAGATTTGAACATTTGCGAAATCCGCCTTATCTGCGTGCAAAAAGGAAGATCTCAAATAATCAAATAGATCTATAATTTCACCGGTCTACCCAACCCCGGAACCTAATAAACCAATAAAACTGAGAAATAACTCAAAAAATGAACCATACTAAACAAGAACACATCCTCATCATCGGAGCCGGACTTTGCGGCACCATGCTGGCCATTCGCCTGGCACAAAGAGGCTATAAGGTATCTCTTTATGAAAGCCGGTCCGACATGCGCAAGCACCAGGTGGACGGAGGTCGGTCTATCAACCTGGCCCTATCACCTCGCGGATTACTGGCCCTCGACATGATCGGCCTGAAAGAAGAAGTACTGCAGATGTGCATTCCTATGTACGGTCGGATGATCCACAACATGGATGGAAGTACCCGTCTGTCCCGATACAGCGGACGTAAAGAAGATTACATCAACTCGGTCTCCCGTCCAGGCCTGAATATTGCCCTGCTCAATAAAGGCGAAGAGTTTGATAACCTAAGCCTTCACTTTAACGCCAAATGCACCCATGTCGATCTGGAAAAAAGCATCGCTTATTTTAATACACCGGAAGGACCCATCGAGGCCACTGCAGACATCATCATTGGTACCGACGGGGCAGGATCTGCCGTAAGAGGCAGTTTTATGAAAAAAACGACCCAACTGCTTTTTAACTTTTCCCAGGATTTTCTCCGCAGCGGCTATAAAGAATTGACCATCCCGCCGGCAGAAAACGGAGGCCATCGGATTGAAAAAAATGCATTGCACATATGGCCCAGAGGTCAGTTTATGATGATTGCGCTGCCAAATTTGGATGGTAGTTTTACCGTAACCCTCTTTCACCCTTACGAAGGAGAAGCAGGTTTTCAAACCCTCAATGATGAGGAAAAATTATTATCCTTTTTCAAAAAATATTATCCGGATAGTCTGGAGCACATGCCTGAACTTTGGGAGGATTACGCCGAACATCCAGTCGGTGTATTGGGTACGATTAAGTGCTATCCCTGGCAGGCCTTCGGCAAAAACCTGATCATGGGCGACGCAGCACATGCGATTGTGCCGTTTTATGGCCAGGGCATGAATGCTTCTTTTGAGGATGTCCGGGTATTTGATGAAATTTATGAGGTACATGAAGGGGACTGGCCGGCGATCTGCCATCAATTCCAGGAAGCCAGATACCGAAATACCAATGCCATTGCCGACTTAGCCATCGACAACTTTTATGAGATGCAGGATAAAGTGGATGATGAGGACTTCATCCGAAAGCGTCAATTGGAAATGAAATTGGAGCAACAATACGACGATTATTACTCCAAATATTCGCTGGTTACCTTTCGGCCTGAATTGCCATACGAAGAAGCGATGATCAAAGGGAGGAAACAAGATGAGTTTTTATTAGAAAAATGCGGTCAACTGTCCGAAGAAGAAATGGATGTGGAGGCGATTTATCAGGAGGTTAAAAAGGTGGTTTGGTAGTCTGGTGTAAAATCTATTATTAGTTTTTAAAGCTATACAGTCTTTTGATTTCTTTATTAATTCTTTAAAACTATCTCCAAGGTGAGTAATAAAATTTTAAAAGAAAACGCTCAACCCCTGGGCAATTACCCCCACTGCAAAAGGGTGGGCGACTTTATCTACGTGTCAGGTACCAGCAGTCGCCGGCACGACAACACCCACATCGGCGCTACCCAAGATGCTGAAGGCAAGTGGCAGCTTGACATCCGCTTGCAAACGGAAGCTGTCATCAAAAACATCGAATCGATCTTAAAAAGTGTCGGAGCGGAACTTTCTGATCTCATTGACATGACTACTTTCCTGGTAGATATGAAAGATTTCAAGGGCTATAACGAAGTCTACGGCCGCTTTTTCAATCACGAAACCGGCCCGACACGTACGACCGTGGCTGTGAGTGAACTACCACATCCAAATTTATTAATAGAAATCAAAGCGATTGCGTATAAAAAGGATGGATAGAAGTTGTTTCAAAGGGCGGCTGACTAGCCGCCCTTTGAAACAACTTCTATCCATCCAACAATTTTCTCTTCCAACAACTCCAGCGGCAAGCTCCCCGTGCCCAGCACCTGCCGGTGAAAAGCTTTGACATCAAATTTTTCTCCTAAGGCCGTTTCTGCCCGGTCTCTGAGTTCGCGGATTTTCAACTGCCCGATTTTATAAGACAAAGCCTGGCCCGGCGTGGCCATATAGCGCTCGATCTCAGAAGTTATACCAGCTTCTGATTCGGCCTCGTTTTCCAGGGAATACTGAATGGCTTCCTCCCGCGTCCAGCCTTTGGCATGCATACCGGCGTCTACCACCAGACGAATGGCACGATGCATTTCTGCACTCAGCATCCCGAAATACTGATATGGGTCGTCGTAAAGGCCAAGCTCTTTCCCTAAAGACTCGGCATACAAAGCCCAGCCTTCCACAAATACCCCTATACCTTCCGGGTGTAAAAAGGCAGGCAAATCCTGATTTTCCTGTTGAAGCGACAATTGGAAGTGGTGGCCTGGAATGGCCTCGTGTAAAAACAGGGCCTCATCCGAAAATTTATTGTAATTCTCCACGTCCGGGATCGGCACATAAAAAGTACCTGGGCGAGATCCATCCTTGGTGCCCGGTACGTATTCTGCACTGGCCGAAGCCTCGCGAAAAGCCTCCGTTCGGCGTACCACAAAACCAGCCTTGGGCTCTACATCAAAAACCTGATCCAACTGTGGCTTCATCTTATCGTGAATAGCGTTGAAATTAGCGATCACTTCTTCAGGCTTGTTAAAAGGCATCTGCTCCGAATTGGAGCGTACATGTTCCAGGAAAGCCCGGAGATCCCCTTCAAACCCAATCTCTGCCATCACTTTTTCCATTTCACCCCGAATGCGGGCTACCTCTTTTTTCCCTAATTCAAAGATCTCATCAGCTGTCATATTCGTGCTGGTATGAAGGCGGATCAAGTAATCATAGGTTTCTTTGCCATTGGGAAGATCCAACAAACCGGTGGTGGTTCGACAGGCAGGCAAATAAGTATCCTGAATAAATGACTGCAGTTCCCTGTATTTGGGCTTCAGCTCATCCTCGATCATTTTTTGATAAGCCTCTGTCAGGAGGAAACGATCCGTATCGGACACCTCTTCATTCAACAGTAAGATGGGCTGGTAAAAAATATGTTCTTCAGTTGGTGTTCCGATAAAAGGTTCCAACTGGGTCAGGACTCGCTCCATCAGGGCTTTAGGTTGTACAATCCCTTTGTCCATTCCTTCTTTCATATTCTCTATAGCGGTATCGATCCATTGCAGGTAGTCATCCATACGTTGGAGCCAATCCTGATAATCCTCTACCGTATTAAATGGATGCACACTATGCCCCCCGGCCAGCTGACTCACATAAAGCTGCAGAGAAGTGATCTGAGCGATGGGCATCAACTTAAAATTGGGGAGGTTGTATATAGGGGAAGCCACAGTAGCAATCTCGTTTTCCAGCCCCTCTTTTTTGATTTCACAATCCCATTTCATCACTTTCAGGCTCATTTGCTGGGCTGCAGAGAGCGCATCCATATCGATCTCATCAATAATTGCAAGAAAACGGGCATAGTTTTCAATTAAATCAGCCTGATATTCGTCCGAAATGAAATTGGCGATGCGGTCATTATATTGATCATAGCCCCCTTTGCTTGCTTCAATCGGATTGATGCGAAGTTGGAAGGCATGGAAAGCTTCAAAAAGGCTGTCGACGCTTTGTGATGCTGTGGTAGTCTCAGCTTGCGGCTCTGGATCCATATCGCAAGCGCTTAATGCGATCAATAAGAACAGTAAGGAAAAAACCGAGTATTTCATTGAATGAGGATTTGAGTTAGAGCATGTTTAAATACAAGTTGGGTAAAGTTATTGATTTGACATAAAAAATCCGATATTCCTGGGAATATAGAACTGCCGCATTTTTAAAATATTTCCTTTTCATCTTTGTTGGGTGATTTGATTTAAAAATTACCAACAAGATGAGAGGCAAGCCATTTAAATTCAAATGGAATCTGTTCTATTCCCGGAATTCAAACAAAGTTATGGCTTGAAAATACACTGAGAGATAGATTATTTACCCTCCTTCTTCTGCATGCATAACAACGAACCCAACCCAAGGCCCCTTTTTAAGAAAGATGGATGTTTTTCACTCATTTCCAAGCTTACTACAAGAATATCAGCGGGATTTAACTGACTCGACTGAGGGGTGATCAATAGTTGATTTTCTTTTACCAAATGAACTACTACGGAATTTTCCTTTTCCTCTTTAACCTGATATATTTTAGGGTTGAGGGGGCCAAATTCTTCAATGATAGTAGCATAAAACTTGATATGGTCTTCTAACTTTATTTTTTCATACAGCTCCGGTTCATAGGTTTCTTTAATAAAATGGGCAATAGCTTCTTCAGTGCCCGTCCAATGCATTTCCAGGAACTTTTCCAATACAGCCTGCTGCTGAGTTGACTGAGAATAACCCATCGATAATGAAAAAAAGTAAAGAAGAATAAGAGTTAAGTATTTCATGGTTTTAATGTTTGTATTAGGAAAGATGAAGCTTAAACCAAAAAAGTTGCTCATTTCAAGTACAAGTTTCTTCCAGGATTGCTACTTTAGTTGTTATCCATCAGGGTGGAACTTAAAATGGAGGTATTATCCCTGCGCTCAGGGCAATCGGCACATGAATTTTGTCATTCAATATTAAACTCTGAAAACTCAACAAAATGCGCTATTTACTTTTCCTGATCCTGTTCTTTTTTTCAAGCTTACTGATTGCCCAATCTCCTTATCAACTCAGAAACAGTCGGGAGTTGGGACTGATAGGTACCAGTATGGGTATGAACGGCTTGGCCTCCTATTTACATGCCAAAACTCAGATCTTGCAGCCGGAAGAGATTGCGCAGTTGGATGTGGATAAGATTTGGGGAATTGATCGATGGGTAGTAGGCAATTTCTCTGTGAGCGCACAAAAATCAAGCGATAAATTTCTGTATGGTTCGCTTGTCTTACCTTTTACCCTGATGCTCGATCAACCGGGTCGGCAAAACTTTGGAAAAGTGGGCCTGCTTTATGTTGAAACCTTATTACTCAATTTCGGAGCCACCAACCTAACCAAATCGGCCGTGCGTCGCCCCCGCCCATTTATGTTCGACCCTAGTGATGAAATTCCCATGTCTCTGAAAATGAAAAAATCCGCTCAATACTCCTTCTTTTCGGGGCATACCTCCTTTACGGCCGCCATGTCTTTTCTGACCGCTAAACTGCACCACGATCTTTATCCGGATAGCAAGGCTTCGCCTGTTATTTGGGGCCTGGCTGCAACCATTCCCGCTATTACGGGCATGCAACGTATACGAGGAGGAAAGCACTTTTTGACGGATGTTCTGGCGGGCTATGCAGTAGGAGCTGCTATTGGGATTCTGATACCGGAGCTGCATAAAAATTAATTATCCAACATTACCTGAAAGCCAAAAGAGAATGAAGTTATTCGGAATTTTTTTAAAAAGACCACCTGGAAATGCAAAAGACCAATAACAAAGAAATAAAAATCCAAATCAGTGGGTTACATGCTGAAGCGGTTGCGCTCCATATATTAATCGTAATGAAAAACTTTATTCCGACATTAAATAATAATGGATTTTCAGATTCTACTGCTAATCTATTGGAAAACCTCAATACGGTGTATGAAAAACTAAATCAGCTGACTCAAAAAAGTGATGATGAATCTTTAAATACCCTCCATTTAAAAATTGCTGAAGCAGAAGCCATTATACAAGCCTTCATCAATGAGCCCTTAAAGGAAGCTGCCTTAAAAGATCCGTATTATCAAAATAAGTCCTATTCTAAATATTTTGAAAAAATTTATGCCAATTACCTGAAACTGATAAGCGTCGATTATGTAATGGCTTTAGCAGCATAGCAAATAGGGGATTGTATTCATTCAATTCCTTTCAATTCAAACCCATATCGATAATCGATCAAGCGATTTTCCTGCTCATTTTCCAGCCAGCCTTTTTCATGATGAGTAATACCGATCATTTGAGCCGTATCCGCATCTGAAAACGCCTCGTATACTTTTTTTAAGGTGCTCCATTCTTCTTCGTTCAATAAGTCTTCAGCTTTTTCTTTTCCTGCAAAGAATTGCTCGCCCACATTTCCGTTGCCAAAAGTCTGGTATTTAATGCTGATATAGCCCTGTAGCCTGGCCTCATTAAACAACCCATCAAAATTATCCGGTACCGGCCCCATTTGAATGGCAATATACCTGGCCCCGGTAATCGAATGACCATGCCTTTTGAAATGGAGGAAATCCGCATAAAACAACAGTTTATTCATTTTCACTTTCCAAGGAGTCGTTTTTTCGGCAAAAAAGTGCAGGACGGCAAAGAAGCGATGCAAGTCGGGCTTTCGAAAACCGGTAAAAGCGTCCGCCTGAAGATTCCCCCAAAGATGCTGCTCAATGTCAACCTTTTTGGCCTCATCCCGCAATAACAAGAGGCGGGCATTCGACAAGCAGCGTTCCCGCTCCCGCTCATCCAACTGATCGGTCAATTGAACCAATTTGATAAACTCTTCCGGATTGGCCACCAACTGGATAAGCCGGGCATTCGACAAGCTAGGGATATCCCCTTTTTCATACTCCCGATATTGATTAACCCCAAAACCGAGTACCAATGACATTTTAGTGCCCGACAAGCCGTACTGTTTTCGAATATTGCGGATCTCCTCCGCAAATGGAATATTGTTTTTCACCCGATACTGGTCATACACCTGGTTCAGGTTAAGATCCATTAGGTGATCGTCCTCAAATCGTTCACCACTATCTTCACATAAGTAGTATTGATACACTACGTCAAACGCTTCTTTGCGAAACGACAACTTCCGCTTTTCGCATTGAAGTTGCATTTCCTTACCCGTGATCGGACTCTTCATAATAGCTACTATTTAAAAGGAAAAGTCATTGGATATTCAGCGAAGTGGAAGGAAATACAAATGTTTTTTTCATTGAATTGTCCCAAGGCTATTTTGATATAAACTTCCTTTTCTTTGATGGTTTTCCCAAATACCCAAAGTTCCGTAAAATGTAAAATTTTGTCTTCAAACGGCCCCTCACTGAAATCTTCCGGCTCCAGTTCTAACAGGATCTGCTTAACTTTTTGGCTGGTTAGTTCTAAGTCCAGAAGGGTATCCGTATTCTTCGGCCTGTGCATTAGTAAATACCCCCAAATGTTCAGCTTTGATTTAAAGTTACTGAGGAATAGTTCTACTTCATCTTTACAGGCCATCCAATAGTTTTTTTTACAAAAATTGTCTTTTCACATCCAGTAAAGAATCCCTGACAACTTAACAACAAAAATATCGGGAAAAAATTCTAAAATCAACTTTAAAATAAAAATTTTGTATTTTTTTCTATAAAAACAAACTTTAAAGTAAAAAATAATTATCAACAATCCAATATAAGTTCGTTTCAGAAATTAACTGATTCCCCCTCCAGTAAGCAGGCTTTTTGTATTTTCCCCATAAAAAATGAAGCAGCTTCTTTTTTTCTTAATTATTATCTCTGCTGTATTTTTTCACTCCTGTTCTGAACCAACGCCCCCTGAACCTATGGTCATTGAAACCGGTGTTCCACTCAGCCTGGCCCAAAGACGCGCCGAACGCTTTAGCAATGTTCGCTATGAGCTATCCTTCAATATTCCGGAATCAAAGGCGGAACCAATCAACGGATTTGTAACGGTTACTTTTGATGCAACGGATATTTCTCAGCCATTAATATTGGATTTTAAAGTTAGCCATGATCCGAATCTGCGCATCAGCAAAGAGGGCCAGGATGTAAGCTTTACATTTGAAAAGGAACATATCATCATTCCTGCCGACCATCTGGTTGAAGGCACCAATAGTTTTAGCATCGCCTTCCGTGCCGGCGATATGTCGCTTAATCGGAATGAAGACTATCTGTATACCCTTTTGGTTCCCGACCGGGCCCGCACAGTTTTCCCATGTTTTGACCAGCCGAATATCAAAGCCCGCTTCACCGTACATCTGGAGATACCGGCACATTGGAAAGCATCGGCCAATAGCAGGCTGGAATCAACGAATGAAAAGGAGGAAACGACGATCCATCATTTTGGTCAGTCTGACCAGATCAGCACCTATTTATTCGCTTTTGCGGCAGGAGATTTTAAAGAAGCGACCGGGCAACGCAATGGTCGCTCGATGCGCATGTTGTATCGCGAGTCGGACACGGCCAAAGTGAACAACAGCCTGGATGACATTTTTGACTTGCATGCCAAATCCATCAGTTGGCTGGAAGATTATACCGGTATTCCCTACCCTTTTGAGAAGTTCGACTTTGTGCTAATCCCAACCTTTCAGTATGGCGGTATGGAACATGTCGGCAATATTTTTTACAGAGAAGGCAGTTTGATGCTGGATGATGGAGCCACTGTCAACCAAAAACTGGGGCGGGCCAGCCTGATCGCTCACGAAACGGCTCATATGTGGTTTGGCGACCTGGTCACAATGGATTGGTTTAATGATGTCTGGTTGAAAGAAGTTTTTGCCAATTTTATGGCTGCCAAGATCGTCAATCCCAGTTTTCCGGAGATCAACCACGACCTGCGCTTTTTGCTGGCCCATCAACCCTCTGCATATGGAGAGGATCGCTCAGAAGGCTCCCACCCTATCCAACAACCGCTCGAAAACCTCAAGGACGCCGGGACATTGTATGGAAGGATCATCTACCAAAAGGCCCCGGTGGTGATGCGCCAGCTTGAAACCATGATCGGAGAAGACAACTTCAGAGATGGGCTGCGCACCTACCTGCGTCAGTTTTCCTTCAGCAATGCAACCTGGGATGACCTCATTAATATCCTTGATGCGCGCACGGATCTCAATTTGCAGCAATGGAGTCAGGTTTGGGTCAAAGAACCTGAGATGCCGGTTATCAGCACTTCCTGGAAGGATAAGGATGGGCAAATACGTGATTTTGTCCTTCAACAGGAAAAAAAGTCTACAAGCGGAGCCTATTGGCAACAGCAAACCACTGTTTCTCTGTTTTATCCCGATAGCATACATCAAATGGATGTGAGCATAAAGGGAAAAAACACGAAGGCGGTTGGCTTGGATGGGCTGCCAGTTCCATTAGCGATTTTACCTTGCAGCGCTCCCATCAGTTATGGATATTACCGTCTGGATAAGCAAAGTCGGGAGTATTTGTTGGCCAATAGCCCTTCATTTGAGGATCCCATTTTACGAGGCGCTACTTCTTTGGCGCTTTACGAAGCCTTTTTGAATGGAGAGTTTGAAGAAAAGATGGATTATTTTAACGGTCTGATGGTCGCCTTGAACGAAGAGCAAGAGCCCCTCAACCGGCAGCGCTTGCTGTCTCAATTATCTACTGTTTTCTGGCAGTTTCTTTCGCAGGAACAGCGGGAATTATCAGCTTCCGTTTTGGAAACCCTCCTTTGGAATAAACTACAGGAAACGACCGATCCTGGAGCCAAGCGCAGTTTTTTCAACACTTATCAGTCCATTGCCACTACTGAAGAGGCTGTTTCGAATTTAAAAGCGGTGTACGAGGAGCGTCTGGTCTTGGTAGGCCTTCGCTTGTCAGAATCCGACCGCAACAGTCTGGCCACAGCTCTTGCTCTAAGGCTGCCTCAGGAAGCAGATCAAATTCTGGAAAAGGAAATGGCCGCTACTCAAAACCCTGACCGAAAAAAATATCTGGCATTTGTAGCACCTGCCTTATCGCCCGACCAATCGGTTCGGGATGCCTTTTTTGAGAGCCTCAAGGAGGCTCAAAACAGAGAGATCGAGCCTTATGTCGGCAGTGCCGTTAGTTTTTTGCATCATCCTTTAAAGGCAAAGACGGCCATCCGGTACATTCGCCCGAGCCTTGAATTGGTGGAAGAGATCCAGGCCACCGGCGACATTTTCTTCCCTCGCCGCTGGATAGGGGCCACCTTAGGCGGTCACTCCTCCCCTGAAGCGGCCCAGATCGTTCGCGATTTCCTGGCCGAGCATCCCGATTACCCCTATCGCTTGAAAAATAAAATTTTGATGGGAGCTGATTTACTGTTCAGATCTTCTGAAGGGCGCCCAGATTCGTAGGGATATTGGAGTGGGCTCCAGGATTATTGCCCATGAAGTCGGGTGCTAGTGACCTGGTGACTTGGAGTCACCAGGTCACTAGCAAATCTGGGCCGGTGCGCCGAAAAGTTACCCTATTCTCAGCAGTATTTCAAAAAGGTGTCCGCTTTTGTCCGGAATTGTCCGCTTTTGTCCGCCTGCCGCAGATCAAAATTCATTATACCAAGTAAGAACTCCTCCTTTTTATCTATTTTCTGCTACAGTCAATAGGATTCTTTTGCGCCCTTGGCTGCGAATACTTATCTTACCTGTTAGAAAAAATAAGGAAATGATCGAAATGCTTGCTGTCACTTTTTTTGTAAAACCAGCTATTATAGCCCTCTCCATTCTGATCGGTCTGGTGGTTGCCAGGATCACCCAGGCGAGCATGGAACAATACCTCAATGACCTCGATGAGGACGACGATGAGTACTGGGCCCGCCAATATACACCGCCCCCGCCCGAGCGCTCCCGCGAAAGCAGGTATCGAGGCGAGGAGCCTGTTTATAAATCCGTCGAAGAAATGCCTCGCTTCCCGACCTGCGAGTACCTTGAAAGCATCGCCGAAAGAAAAGAGTGTGCCGACAAACGATTTCTGGAGTTTGTATATGATAACCTACAGTACCCTGTGAATGCCGAACGAAACTTAACAGAAGGAACCGTCCATGTTTCTTTTGTAGTCGAAAAAGACGGAACGCTCTCTAATATCCGACTTCACAAGGATATCGGAGACAAGTGCGGCCTGGAAGGTCTGCGGCTCATTCATTTAATGAATTCCAAGGGCATCAGATGGATTCCAGGGAGAAAGGAAGGAGAAGTCGTCAGGGTTCAGATTAAAGTGCCTATTATTTTTTCGGTGGCCTAAATCCACTGCAGCTGTCAACATTCGGACAATTTTCCTGTTCTGCTTTTGCGATAATTGGAGATAATTCCATTTCTTTATTTCTCTATGCAGCAGAACCATACAAAAACAGCCATTCTCATTTTTGTCAGATCCCCCCTTGAGGAGGTGAGATCAAAAAAATGGTATTCCGGAGCAGGCTACCGGAACGACCTCAAATTGACGGCACTTTTGAACCGCCAGGTGGTAGCTGTTGCAAAGCTTAGTGGGCTTCCGATCTTTGTGGTTTCTGGAAAAGATCAGGTTGGACATACCTTTGGCGAACGTTTTTCAAATGCCATACAGTCCGTTTTCACCCTTGGTTTTCAAAACATTATCACACTGGGCAATGACTGCCCAGCCTTGGAAAAAGCTCATCTATTAAAAGCCAAAGAACAACTCAACTCGCTTCCTCTTGTAATTGGCCCGGCCACCGACGGGGGGGCATACTTGATCGGCATTAATCAAAATTTCTTTGAAGCGGACTCCTTTATTCAACTTCCCTGGCAAACAGCTGATCTCGTGAAAGGAATCAAAAAATGGGCCTGCGAAAAAAAGGCCGCCATTGCATGGTTGCCGGAAGAACGGGATGTGGATTCATCAAAGGACCTTAAGCCAATCGTTAAAAAACTCCGGACCAAGGTACATTTAAACAGCCTCTTACTGATCCTGGGGTATGCCCCAAAAGCAATTCCAATCAG
>JAUIKE010000207.1 GCA_030430845.1 Bacteroidia bacterium
TACCAGTGGGAGCGTATATCCTAAAACTTAATTTTGAAGGACAGACTTTAAGCAAGAGAATAGTGATACAATAACATTACAACTTAATCAAGACGGTTTCTATGCTCTTCCCTGATGCACGAAGTCGTACAAAATAACTACCTCCAGGCCAGGATGCTACATCGACCCATTCACGATTCACAATCGAACTAATATTACTCGTGGCACGGTTTTCCCAAACTAACTGACCAAGAGAATTAAAAATTTGCATACTGAATTCAGAATTGGCTGTTAATAAGAAATCAACATAAACCATATCATAGGCCGGGTTGGGGTATATGGCTTCCCAGGCCAGTTCCGCTTCCGTTTCCTGTTCGCATGAAGCCGGCAATAATTGAGCTGCGTTCCAGACATTCAGGCGCCCGCCCGTAAGCGTGTACTGGTCCAGCCCGGGAATAATATCAACCCCCTGGAGCAATAAATCCTTTATTAGTAAGGCCGTCTGGGACGGCCGGCGCTTGGATGCCTCTATCAGGTCCGGGCAGGCCAGTGCATACATCAATCCAATGGCGCCTGTAATATGCGGAGCCGCTGCCGAATTGTCACCGAAAAGACCGTATCGATCAAAGGGTTTGGTCGTGTAAGAATCCTCACCCGGAGCAGCCATATCAATGTAGGTCGTACTATACGAACTGTTCGGTTCTTTACTATCCCCCTCATTGGTATTTAAAACATTGATCAGGTAAGGACTACTACAGGTGGCCGGAATATCTCCTGATTGATCGATATTATTACCCCGGTTGGAGGCCCCCGCCCCGGTCAGGATACCCACTGTACCTAATTCGTCGTACATAGCTCCCCATAAAGGTTCGCGATCACAGAAAATATCGTCTGCCCCAAAGGAGGCATTAGTGGCCACTACATAAGCTCCTTTGGCACCGTTGGAGTCATTATATTGTTGTCTTTGCTGAACAATGTATTCATAAGCGCTAATGATGTGCGAAACCTCAGAGATCTGAAACAACATCAACTTAATATTCCAATTGATGCCTGCAATGCCGGTAGTGTTGTTGCCCTTTGCTCCAATAAGGCCTGCTACGGACGTACCATGTGAATTGGCAGAGAAATCAGGCCCGTCCCCGACGAAATTCCAGCCTTTATCGTCATCTATGTATCCATTCCCATCATTGTCAATACCATCGAAAGGGGTTTCTGAAGAATTGGTCCAAATATTCTCAAAGAGATCTTCGTGATCCACATCAAAGCCCTGGTCGAGAATGGCAATAACAATGGTATCCCCCTGACTGCTGAGCCCGCCGGTACTAAGATCCCAGACTCTGTCCGCCTCTATTTTTTCTATCGGCCACTGCCTGCCAATCCATGAGTCATCCGGTAGGGTACGGAATTGGACCGCGTGATCGGATTGAACGTGCACAACTGCAGGGTCAGCCCCCAATCGGGCAATAATTTCTGAAGTTTCCCAATCCTTAAATGGAAAACTGAGCAAATGAATATTGAGGCGTTCACTGAGCGTTTTTTGGTACTGTAGCAATTCCTTGCCGGATTTTGACGGAAGGTTCTTATTCCAGGATAAAATAAAGTCTTCGGCTTTGATACCAGGTGTAAACTGAATAATGAGTTTCTTATCGGCAGGAATTTGTAGAAGTATCTGCTTGCCGAATGCCAGGTTGATGGATGCAAACCAAATAGAAAAACAAAGATATTTTGTTACAAACTTCAAATTCATTTCTTTAAGAACAACGAACAACGAACAACGAACAACGAACAACGAACAACTAAGACATGCCCAACTCTTTCCTCAATTCTGCAAAATAATCTGTTGAATATAACAAACGACTCCCATACCAGGAAAATAATTCCCCATCCACGATCTTTATGACTGCCTGCTGACAGAATGGTTTAAATTCTTCGAAGTGTTGACCTTTGAAGGGATAGGGTTCGGAAGACAACAGGATGTAGTCTATATCCATGGATGTCAATTCCTGGAGTCTTATTTCCGGGTAGCGAGTTTTATGCTCAAAAGCATTTTGGAAACCTGCTGCCAGGATCATCTCATGGATAAAGGTTTGATTGGCAGCCACCATGAAGGGCCTGCGCCAGATGAAATAAGCCACTTTAGGTCTTTTTGGGGGAATAGTCAGCTTGACAAAACGGCTTTTGAGCTCCTGGATAAGAGGCGCTGCCCGGGAGGTAGTTGCTGTAAGCCGCCCGATTTCCAGGATCATTTCAAAAGCATCATTCAGCTTATGAATATTACTCATCCAAACCGGGTATTGCTCCATAAGTGCTTTGATCTGGTCTTTATCATTTTCTTCCTTATTACCTATGATCAAATCAGGCTGTAGGGACTGGATGCGATCCAGATTCAGTTGTTTGGTGCCGCCGACTCTGGTTTTACTGCGGAACCAATGATCAGGATGAATACAAAACTTGGTAATACCGACTACCTGATCTTCTAAACCAAGATAATGCAGCAATTCTGTTTGGGAAGGTACCAGGGAGATGATCCGTTGGGGTGGGTATGGATTTACGTCAAGGTTTCTTTGTAATTGATCGGTAAAGGTCATACAAAAAGAATTCAGGGTTCATCAGGACTTGGTTCGGCCAGTCATGCTGATGAAAAAGAATGTTTGGGCCGGAAGAGAAAAGTTTTTGGGAAGTACCAGGTGTTCAAAGAGTTTAAGAAAGGCAGGCCGATAACAGCCTGCCAATTTCATTAAGCTTCAACGGTAAGGTCTACAATTTCTGCTTGTGGAGCAGTGTTCATTACAGATTTGATGCCGTTTTCGCATCCATCTTTAGAAGCGTAGCGCTGGCTGTTGCCAATGATCTGCTTGTTTTTGGCGATCAGGCTGAAGTACGCTTTGCCGTCGGAAGATTCTTTACGCTCAAAGTTGGCGTCATCGGTAGCATTGGTTTTTACTGATTCGATCCCATTTTTGCAGCTGGCTTTAGAAGCGTAGCCCTGGCTGGAAAGGATCACCTGACCATTTTTGGCTTTGAGGCGGAAGTAAAACTTTTCGTTTCCTTCACTTTGAAATATTTCAAATTTCATAAATAACCTGGTTTTTTTAAAAAAAAATTCTTCGTGCTCAAAATAATTAAAATATATGATCCCGCAAACTGTCCGCAATTGATCATTTGGTTTTAGAGACTTGCAAACTGCCTATATTCTTAATAAATTTATTGAACACTCACTTTTTGACCTATGGATAAACCTTTACGTACTTTTTCGCACTCGCTTCATTCTTCTTTTCTCAGGGGTATGCTCCTGATCTTTTTTGTAGGGAGCTCGGTGTTTTTGTCGGCTCACAACAATGCTCGGGGCTTTTTGGTTACCAAAAATGGTATGAAATTGACAGGTATCATTAGTCAGGTTTTTGGAGGAAACGAAATCATTTTTATCAATGACTTCGGTACGCCCTACAAAATACATGCGGCCCTGGTGTATGGTTTTGTGGTTCCGGCTCAAGGTAAAAGTATATTCTATGCGAGCAAATTTAATGGCAAGAATTGGCGTTTTATGCGATTACTTCACCAGGGAGAGGGGATGAACTTGTATTCGGCCCCTATCAGCAGGCTTTTACCTCCTAAGGCAGGGCAATTCGGTCTGATCAGGCCGGAAGTTAGTCTTAACAATGCTTATTTCGTAGAACTGAAAGGACGGCTGCCTGTGGAGATCTCACGGAGCAATTTCAAAAAAAGCATGAGACGACTGCTAAAAAAGGAAGCGCCTGAATTGTCTCAATTGATCGGGAAAAAAGGCTACCGCTTCAAAAACCTAGAGGAGATCATAGAGCTGTATAATAAGGTAGTTCAGAAGAAATTGATTAGTATGTAAAAAATAATAACAAACGGCCATCCGGCCGTTTGTTATTATACCATTCGATATATTCTTGCTTCCCAGGGCCGTAATTGCTCGGTCATAATTTCATCCTCATAATTGGTGCATAAAAGTTGAAAAGCCCCCTTATCAGGCGAACCCACCATTTCTGCTTTTTCTTCACTAAAGTTCAGGAAAATATAAAACACTCCTTCCTCATCCCAGCGCCGGTAGGCAAAAACCTGTTCGCTATTCCCATCAATCATTTCATAGTTGCCGTAGATCAGGCTAGGATGGTCCTTTCGGATTTGCATCAACTGCCGATAGAAGTAGTAGATGGAATCGGGATCCTGCAAAGTGTCGTCGACATTAATTTTAGTATAATTCGGATTGATCTTGATCCAGGGCTCTCCTGAAGTAAAGCCGGCATGTGGGTCATCATTCCACTGCATGGGCGTGCGCACATTGTCGCGGCCTTGCCGGTGAACTGCTTTTAACAACTTATCCAGATCCCTTCCTTCCTTTTCCCAGCCGGCCTTCATGTTCAGCGTTTCTACATCTCGGTAATGCTCAAAGGAATCGAAGGCAACATTGGTCATGCCAATTTCCGTACCCTGGTAAATGCAGGGCGTACCCCGTAGCGTCATAAGCAGGGTGGCCAGGCACTTGGCGGATTGTTCGTGGTAGGCGTCGTCATTGCCCCAGCGACTGACCAGGCGGGGAAAGTCGTGATTATCCAGGTAAATGTTGATCCAGCCTTCCTGGCCGATGGCTTCGTCCCAGGTGTTGATGACCGCTTTGAATTCACTAAGCTTCCAGTCTTGTATGTCAAATTTTCCGCCGGGCCCATGGTCGAGAAACATATGCCCAAAGTGGAAGATCATGCTGAGTTCCTTTCTGCTTTCGCCAACATACAAATTGGCTAGTTCGGGCGATACTCCAGGCGCCTCTCCAACAGTCATTACATCATAACGACTCAAGACTTCTCGGTTCATCTCCTGCAGAAATTCATGCAGGCGAGGGCCGTTGGCATAAACTTCTGCGATCACCTTATTAAAATCAGAATAGTCGGCATCGGGAAAATCTAGTCTTTTGGAAATGAAGGGAATGACATCCATCCGGAATCCATCCACCCCCTTATCCAGCCAGAAGCGCATCATTTTATAGACTTCCTTCCGGACTTTGGGGTTTTCCCAGTTTAGGTCGGGTTGTTTTTTGGTAAAAAGGTGCAGGTAATAGGCATCGGTGACCTCGTCATATTCCCAGGCAGGACCACCAAAAATGGATTGCCAATTGTTGGGGGGGGTATCCCGCCAATAATAAAAATCTCGGTAAGGATTGTTTTTTGACGTTCTCGATTCACGAAACCAGCGGTGTTCGTCAGAAGTGTGGTTGACTACGAGGTCCATGATCAGGCGCATATCTCGCTCGTGTACCTGCTCAAGCAATTCATCAAAATCGTCCATGGTGCCGAACTCAGGCATGATCCGGTAATAATCACTGATATCGTAGCCGTTGTCGTCATTAGGCGATTGGTAGATGGGGCTGAGCCATAGTATATCAACGCCCAGTTCCTTAAGGTAGTCTAGTTTTTGGATGATCCCCTGCAAATCGCCGATACCGTCCCCCTTGGTATCATTAAAGCTTCGAGGATAGATTTGATAGATGACGGACTCTTTCCACCAGTTGCGTGTCATAAGGTGTTTTTTGAAAGACAATATAAAAAAAAAGGGAAAGGCATCCGGCTTGCCGGATGCCTTTCCCTTTTAAAAATAAAAAAAGCCCACCTTCATAGTTGGAAGTGGGCCCTTAGCGAAAACGTAAATCAAACTGTAATAGGTAGTTTTTGTAACTGAGATTTATTGCTGTAAAATTGAGTAAACTAATCTATATCCGCATTCCGATTTTTGGCAAATAATGATACAATATTGCTCGAATTGAAAAAAAAGTGGAGGCGGCCTATTCTTTTTACTCCAAAAGAGCAGATTTAGGTAGGTTTTGGAAAAAAACTTAATGGCAGTAAAGAAACCCAGGTAGTAGTACAGCGTTTTTTACTTTGTTTGCGTTCCTATCAAAGAAACAAAGGATATTTTGCGTTGTTTTAATTGTAATGCAGGCAAATAACTCTATGATTTTTGCAGATTTAGTGGTAAAAAATCAAAACTGATACTTTTTTGCGTCAAAAAATTGAATAGACGCAATTTTGTATCGATTTTTGCAGATAACAAAGAAAGGATTTTCGACAAAAGCTAATAGTTTAGAAATGAAGGCCATTTTATTTAAAGTAACACAAAAAGACAACAGCTCTTTTCATGTTCAGGATAATGAGACGGAACATCAGTACAATGAGTTCCACTATCATCCCGAATACCAGATCAGCCTTATCGTGAGCGGAACCGGGGTAGCTTCTATCGGAAATGCGGTGGATCATTTCGAGGCTGGTGATATTTATGCCATAGGCCCGAATGTGCCTCATGTATTCAAACACGATGCCGTGAATGAGGGAGGTAAAAAGCAGAGTGAGGCTCGAATGATCTCTATTTTCTTCAAAGACAATTCATTCGGCGCTCGCTTTTTTGATCTGCCGGAAATGGCAAAGGTGAAAGAACTGCTGCATGGTGCTTCCAGAGGGATTAAACTATATCCGGCCTTATCTGCAAATATTGCCCCTGTCATTCATCAGATGAACCAATCCAGTGGCAGTGCGCGTTTCGTTCACCTGATGGATCTGCTCGATAAAATGGCCGCCAGTAGTCAGCGTCGGTACCTGGCTAGCCAGTATTACGGCGAACCTACCAATGCGGACTATTATCATCCAATGAGCAAGATCTTCGATTACATCTCTGAAAACTTTGATAAGCAGATCTCGCTCGAAGAAGTGGCCGGCGTAGCTAATTTGAGTAAATATGCCTTTTGTCGCTACTTCAAAAGGATCACCAATAAATCCTTTATCACTTACCTGAATGAATTCCGTACCGGTATCGCCTGCAAATACCTGCTGACCGATTCTTATAGCATCGCCCAGATCGGCTTCCTGTCGGGCTTCAATAACCTTTCTAACTTTAACCGGCAGTTCAAGAAGATCATGAAAGTGACGCCTTCGAGGTACCGGGATCTGTATAAGAAGTATTTTGAAAAGTAAAGAATAGATTCGCCGGCCTCCAGACCGGTAGGAGTAAGGCGGTTTGGAAACCCGCCACGAGCAATATTTTTATAAGGTGCCCGTCCGGGCACCTCATAAAAATATACTATTGACTGGATACCATAATTCGCTTCGTTTGCAATTCCCCGCCAATCACCAACCTAACAAGGTAAACCCCAGCCGGCAGATCTCCACTGTCCAATTCCGTTGTGTAAACTCCCTTTTGAACATCAGGCGTTTGAACAATGGTCTTCAACAGTCTATTGTTCAGGTCAAATAAGTGGATCTCCACATCTCCCTGATCCGCCACTTCGTACCGGATAGTGGCTTTCTGGATTACAGGATTGGGATAGATCTGGAAGCCTTGTCCCACCAGACTAGCCGGAGTGGTTTCCGCTTCCGGCTGCTCCAGAGCTTCCACGGCTATTTCCTGAGTAGGTGTTTCTTCCTCCTTGTCTGCTACCTGTAGTGATAAGGTCGAATTGCAGTCGCCGATGGAGGCGCGGAAAGTACTGCCGTAGTAGGCCCGAAAGCCCGGCTCGAAGGTGATGGCATCGCCGGCCCGGTAACGCCCGCTTGATCCATTGTAAAATCGAACCGTATTCCCACTGGTGGTGATCGTCGAGTGGGCCTGGATATAGCCCGACTCCCGATTGCGCACATAAGTATTACTGAATACGGATTTGTTGTTGACAGTGCCCTGAAAGCCGGCTATGGTATTTTGTTGCTCCACCGCTACTCTGGCATTGTCCCTTGTAGCTGTTCCCAGCGCGATGTTATTCGGTCCCCAGTCCAGATCCGGATTCGACCAGTACATGATCCGAGGGCAACCGGAGGCGCCGCAGGGATTTCCGTAGGACATCACCGTACGGAAGTTGGGCCCCGCACCTGTCCAGTAGTGGCCGTAACCATAATCGAAAGGAACGACAGAGCTACTAGGGCCAGGACTGTTTTCTGGATTGTGCCACATACCAACTAGATGCCCGAATTCGTGCGTAAAGGTATTGTTGCCATTGTCCCATACCATGGTACAGAAGGCATCGGCCGCGTTGACGCCCACGTTGAAGGCGAGGCCTCCATAGCCGGGCAGATCGTTCACCATAAAAATGACCATATCTGCATCGTATAAATTGCGTTCGGTGTGCACATTGTCGAGCCAGCCGTCACTAGGGTGCCAGATCCGGTAAAGGTCCTTACTGACATCCCAGCTGGCTACATCTGGATGTTGCAGTTCTTCGTTTGTTTCGGTGTAATTTACTTCCATGGAGCGGGCTAATTCTACCTGGAAATCTACGTTGCTATTGGCATTGATGTCGTTGAAATTATCGATTTCTAATTCGATCAGATCCGCTACGTTTGGCGATTCATCATCCACCGCATTGGTATACACGACCATGAGCCGGACTTTACACTCGTTGAAGGCCTTAGCATGAGGCTCGATATCATCCGGTGCAGGATTGTGGATTTGGGTGCGCTGGTTCGTGATCTTGGACGGAATAAAAGCCCCGTAACCGCAATCTTTATCCGGACTGTAGGTGTCAGGTAGCAGTAGATGCAGCTCTCCGCTCAAGGGGCGAAGTTTGTAGATCTGCTCCGGGGTATGGATATTGCCGGTGACCATATCTCCGTTGATGATGAACTTTGCAATCGTCAGCCCGTCTGCAGAGCTTCCTTTCCAGAGTATTCGTCCGTCCTCTTTTTCTTCAATTTCATAGGAAAGAATAGGCAGCTCTTTTTCTCCCGGAAGATTGAGGATAAAATGATCGTCTCTGCTCAACTGTTCTTTGTGTACTTTAAAAAACTGGTAGTCGGCAGCTGATTTTTCCCGTCCAACTAATGCCCGGAAATATTTTTCCTGGGCGGTGTCCCGCCTGGGACTTTGGATGGGGCTCAGTAATTTGCCGTTCTGAAAGACCTCTTTTTGAGGTGTCGCTTTGATTTCAGCGGTTTGGGCGGTTTGAATGTCTTGTGCCGTAGCCGGCAGGCTGTAAAGGCATACGAAAGTGATGAGTAATGCCATCACGGCCTTCGGCAGGCTATGATTATATGTTGCCATCATGATTATTGTTTTTTTGGTTGAAAAAATGAGGAACAAAAAGCATTACTTTTGAGTGTTCTCGAGGTTCTGTACCTTTGATTTGAGTTGGTCATTTTCTTTCTTCAAGTCAATGACATACAAGGTCAGCTCTTCGATCTTTTCCATCATCAGGCGCTGCATTTCACCTACTTCTACGCCTCCGGCTTCTTCCAGAGATGCTGCGGAAGGAATCCCAGGCAGATGACCGTTTTCTTTGATGCTGGTTTCGACTTCTTCCAGGCTTGGCAGCTTGTAATCATTGGAGAATACATAATCAGGCCAGGAGCCGGATAATTGCACCTTCAATTCTTCACAGATCACTCTTCCATCCACTGCTAGTTTGTACGCAGCCGGGACATTGCTGGTGTTGATACCAACGGCTCCGTTTTGCTTGAAATAGGCAACCATTCGGGTGGTTCCTCCGTTAGAGATGGACTTCAATTGCAGGTTTTCGCCACCTCCGATGGTACTAAACTGGAAGCGATCGCCGCCTGGATAACCGTATTCGATGTTGCCTTTGCCGGAGTTGATGAATACGTGCCCTTCCACATGTAGTTTGGCAGTTGGATTGGTGGTGCCGATCCCTACATTACCATTGGCCAGGACAGTCATTTTGGGTTGTGCGCCCGTTACGAGGTGTAGTTTGCCTACGTTATTACCAACACCGGTTCCTACATCGAGGTCGTTGTTACCACTATAGGTTCCGATATATCCTTTGTAGCCGGTATTATTGAAAAACTCGATCCAGCCATTAGTAGTGGTAGATTCCACACGCATGATACCCCCTTGAGACGAAACATGAAGTCTGCGATCCGGGTTGGTCGTTCCGATCCCTGCATTGCCGTTAGCCAGGATACTCATTTTGGGCGTTGCATTGGTGACCAGGTTTAATTTACCGACATTATTACCAGCGCCGGTTCCTACATCCAGGTCTCTGTCTCCGTTATAGGTTCCGATATAGCCTTGATAGCCATCCTTATTAAAGAATTCGAGCCATCCGTCGGCCGTACTGGATTCGAAGCGAGCGATGCCGGACTGGGAAAAGACGTGGAGGCGACGGGCTGGTGCAGTGGTGCCGATCCCTACGTTACCGTTTGGTATTACGCTTAGTTTTGGCTTGGTGCCGGTGACCAGGTGTACACTACCTTTTTCGTTGCGGCTGCTGGTGCCAAAATCTACATCATATACACCATTGTAAATACCAAAGTATCCAATCTCTCCGGCACGGTTGTGAAACGTGGAGATGTTGTACTCGTTGGTGGATTCCAGTCGCATCAGTTCTTTTAAAGATAAAATGTGTAGCGGGGTGACGGGCGCTATAGTGCCGATACCAGTGTTACCGGCGGCAGGAAACGTATTTTGGGCATGACTGCCTCCCCAGATAAAAATGCTGACGACTAATGTGCACAAAAATGCTGCTGAGTTAAAAGAAAAGGATCTCATAGTTAACTGTTTTTTGGTTTTTAAAAGGATTGATTTGAATGTTCAAGCCTTTTGTCGTTAGCTATGAGAAAGTGTCAACAAGCTTTTTATTCTTTGAGTAAATTCAGTGGCATCCGCCGCTGAATTTACTTAAAGAACGTTTATACGCAATGCTCTCAAACCCTCCACGCCTTGCAGCTTCCCTAATTCCAGTTCTTCGATCTCAGAACCGATAAATTTCTTTTGTTGCAGATAATCCAGATAGTCGAGATATTCTAAACGATTTTTTTCGTGTAGGTAAACAATCGCTATTTTACCGGCCTGAGTGAGTCGTTCTTTAGTGCCCAGGATAAAGGCTTTGTCGATTCTTTTTTTGATGATCTCGTAGCGTACATTGTAGGCACCATCCACATCAAAGTGCTTTTCATCCATTCGGAATCGGATATCGAGGGCATCGCTGTAAACGAATATCAATTGTGAAGTGGTTAAAGCCATAGGAAGTTCCGCCTGTAAATCTTTGACTTTTCTGGTGATTTTGCACATCGTCAGCAATTGCCAGAGACGGAAATTTTTGAGGTGATATTCAGAGAATCTTTGCTGCGGCAGAATAGACTGACCTACATATATATTATATTCTATGCCGTCGGTTTGATATTTTTCAAAATAATGGGGTAATTTTTCCTGCATTTTGATATCTGCCGTTTGAAGGATTTCGGAAAGCTGTTGATTGATCATAGACACACTTTCTTCAAAATCTTTTCTGGCCTGATAAATCACGCCTAAATGGGCGTTGATCTGCTCGAAGTAGCGATCAATTGCCCCGCCTTTTAATATAGGATATTCTTCTTGCAGATTTCGGAGGCAGGGATGGATATCATTTTTTAACAAATCCAGTATGTGGGTTTCATCGCTTGGACGGAAGCTCTTTTGAATTTCCTTTTGAAGCTTATCCACTTTAATGGAGTAATAATCGAGCAAGTGTGCTTGTGCATACTTGGCAATTTCTTTTAATGTGTTTTTTAACAAACCCAGATTCTCCAGCAGATCGGTTTGAATAGCTTTATTGCGATGGAGGGAAGAGCCCACAATATCTGCCTGACCATACAAAGGATATACTTCCTTAAATACGATGGGTGCTATCTTGGTGGATTGTCCATTTACTCCTTCTTTTTGCTTTAATTGCCGAATGGCACTTTCCCGGAACTTCCAGTAAACACTTGGGTCAATGCTCGTAAATTGATCCTGTACGATATTGGCAATACCGCTTTCCAGCTCATCTCTTTTTTTGTTCAGGCCGGCCTCTATAAGTGGTAGGATCAATTTAAGCTTAACCAGGCTTTGGTAATTGAAAACTTTCGGTTTGGGAGAAAATAATTCTACAATCTGGTCAAGGCGTGGGTCTTGATGAACAGAAGGAAACAAAAGCAAACTTCGGATTCCTTTTTTAATCAGGCATTTTTCGACTATGCTTGGTTGCTTCAGCTTTGTGAGATCTTCAATGATCAAGGCTTCTTTCGTTTGCCATACCTTATGATAGGCAGAACCCGGGATCTTTTCCGCTGTGAATTGGAACATGTCCTTTTCAAGAGCCGAAATAGAGATCTTATACAAATTGAGGATCATTCGGGCAAAGCCGTCATCGAGGATCTTCAAGCCCATATCAATCTCAGGGTCGTTAAAGAAAGATTTCACCTGATGCTGGACGAAGTCTACATCCTCGAGAAAGGGAGTTGGGTCCTTGCCCAGCATTTTGTCTTTTAGCCTGGAAATGATTTCCAGCTCGGTAAAGTCTGTGAAATAAACGAACAGCAGGCCAAAGAATTCAAAGTTTTCAGGAGGGAGGGACTTAATCCATTTTTTTGTAGAGGTGGGGTTTTGAATTAATTCCCGAAGTTGATCCTTACTCAGTTCAGGGAGCTTTTTTATGGGCCTGACATCTACATAATCCGTGACAATATGCAGTTTCAGATGCCTTTCCAGTTGAGTGGATTTGTTACGAATGCTTAGGATTGTTGGAAAAGAAGCCTCAAAGCTTTGTCCATAAAACTTTTTCAGAATCAAAGAGCATGCATTGGAAACCATTCGATTGAAGACTTCTTCCTCTTCTATGTTTAAGTTTACTTCAGAATCATCTTTGTCCATCAAATCCTGGAAATGCTTACTCAAATATAAGGGGGTGGTAGAAAAGGGGGCGGTGATATAGCCGTATTGCTTTTCTTCGGAAAAAGGAGGGAAAAAGCCGGTCATTAAATGAGGAAATATCTGAGCATTTTCCCGAATAGTTTCCATGTCAGGTTGCTCCAGCAAGGCAGGCTTATCGTCAAATTGTTGGAGGACGTATTGGGCAAAACTATTGTCGATCCGATCCTTTTCCTGAACAATTTTTTTCAAGTGTGCTAAAAAAGGAAGAAAACTTATCTGGGTAGGATAGGGAAATGATTCAAGTACGACTACCTCATGATCGATAATGTTTTTGAGGTTCTGGAAGGGAGGAGTATTAAGCGTGTTTTTCATAGTCCCTGCAATTTGAAAAGTCTTGAAATAACAGAAGAAAGAACACTTCCTCCTGTTTATCAAATTAATAAAAAAGGGGCACAATTAAAGTGATGAAAGTCAATGCTCAAGGATGGTGTTTTAAGCTTTTGTTGCAAGGGCGGCATAAATTTTTCCTCTTCCATAGAGGGATGGCCGGGTCCCGATCAGTCGCGGTTCTTCTAACTTGCACTCAACAGCGAGGCCCACGAAGCGCTGATAAGAGATGGGAAAGGGTACCCAGGTTTTTACCGGCCTGTCCGTGTCATATTCAATCAGTATGAAACAACCGCCTGGTTTAAGAAAGGAAAGGATCGAAGGAAGAATCACTTCTGGGTCCGAAACATAGTGAAGGGCATTGGCCATAAGGATACCATCCAGGGGAGGCAGGTCTAGTGCTTGAGTAAAATCCCCTTCAATGATCTCTAACCAGGGATGTGCACGCTGTAAGTTATAGAGGGCATGAGGGTTCTTATCCAGGGAAAGTATACGCGCTTCGGGAAGGATCTCTTTAAGAGCAAGGGTGAATATACCTGTTCCTGCCCCCAGGTCTGCCCAGAGGAAGGAAGAGGGGGCAATGCCTTTATGGATTAAGTTTGCGGCTTGGTCAATGGTCATAATGGCTTTTTTATAAGAACACCTTGAAATAAGATAGTTTGGGAGGCTTTTTAAAGGGGATAGGTAGGTATTGTGTAGAACAAATGATATATTTACTTAATACAAAAACAGAAATCACCTAAAAGGGTGAGGTACCCAAACAATTTTTCGGCTAACTTGCCATTATATTAACAACAAAACCTTAAAAAACCAATACAATTTAAATAACCTTAAATATTTCCAATGAAAAAACTATTGTTCTTATTCGGCTTTATCTTCTTATTCTCAAATGTAGAGGCTCAGGAGCTGGCGTATGCTGAAACTAATACATCCCTATCTGCAATGTCGAGCGTGAAATTTACTGTTTCCAGTATTTACCGCGACTCCTTGTTCTGGGTTGTAGATATTGATATGATCCCGACAGAAGGTTCCTGGAAATCAAAGGCTTCTTTCCAAACAAAGAGCAAGCCTTCCGGCTTTTCAAAGGGTGCAAAAGGGGCTGGTGACCTGGAAGTAGTTAGTCGCAAAACCGGACGATTGAAAATCACAGAATTGAATGGCAGAAAAATTTCGAGGGCTCAAACCGTTAACCTTAAGTTTTGGGGGCGGCCACCAAGTTTAAAATAAAATAAAAAAAGGACCGGGGTATCCGCCCCGGTCCTTTTTTTATTTTATTTTAATTAGCTTATAATTAATCCGTTTTTCGGGAGTTTGAATTGTAAAGAAGTACATGCCTTCCGAAACCGTTTGACCGCTCTGGTCGCCGGCATTCCATTCTAACTTTATTTCATTGCTTGCAGTTTTTGGAATATCGGTAAAGCGATAAACCTCCTGTCCCAAAGTATTAAAGATCGAAAACTGAAGGTCTGACAGGTCCCATCTTTCTGATGATGTCAATTGAATCACTACCCGCTCGCGGAAGGGATTCGGGAAAGCTTGTATTTGGAACAGACTGTCGACTCCCAGATCATCCACATCCGTAACCACCTCTCCGCCGCTTTGGTCCACACATTCGAGGCAAGGCTCTCCGCCGAGATTAGGTTCAAGGGCGATAAAGGCTGTGTAAAGTGATAGTACCCGTTCATTAATGCTTCTACTAATGATCTCTGCAACGGTTGGGTTGTCCTGGGCACTTTTCTCCAGAGAACGAATGTAGTTTCCGGCCCATGCTTCTTCAAGGAGGCTATCCGAATCTATCAGCTCGGGGCCGTCTATTAAAATAGATTCGCCGAACAAGATGCCATCGTATTCTCCTGCTGCCTCAATGACAA
>JAUIKE010000208.1 GCA_030430845.1 Bacteroidia bacterium
GCTTCCCGGTACCTAGTTTGGCCTAGTTACCGATATGACGCTCCGCTGGAGCTTTGGGCTAGGGCATTGGACTTTGTTACCGATATGACGCTCCGCCGGAGCTTCCCGGTACGCAGTTGGGCCATAGTTACCGATATGACGCTCCGCCGGAGCTTCCCGGTACGCAGTTGGCCTAGTTACCGATATGACGCTCCGCCGGAGCTTCTCGGTACGCAGTTGGCCTAGTTACCGATATGACGCTCCGCTGGAGCTCAGGATCGAAGAATTTAACAGACCTACCACTTACGGTTCCGAATAGGTGAATTTTCACAGATTTGAGTTAATTTTTTCAGTAGGCTTTTCTACATTAATGTTATAAATTAAAATTACCAATCATACATGAGAGAAATACTGTTTCCTTTTTTTATCCTAATTACGTTTTCACCTTCTTTTGGTCAGCATGCATCTACCTCTGGTCCCTGGCCAAAAGTTAACCAGATGCTTAACAATCCGCCTGTAGCTATGCCCGGCAGCCTTGTCGATTCCTTTCAGCCAGATTCGCTGTTCCCGGCTAATCCTTTTGTACAGATCAATAATCGATACACCGGCACCTTTATTTCGGAGGATGGACTAGTACTTACCACAAACAAAGTTTTATCCGACGAAAACCTAAAAGGGAATTTGAACAAAGAAACATTGCTTCCAGGTACCTATGCACGTCGGCAGTTGTATGTTAAAAACGTGACCGCGGACATTTTGGAGGAGATGGAAACAGGTTTTTCTCCGGAAAAAAAAGCAATGTACATCCGAAGAAACACCCGAAAACTCATTAAAGAAGAGGAAGATAAAAATGAGGGTGTCCAGGTTGATATAAAAGCCGTTCTGGGTGGCCGGGAATATTACCTGTATGCATGGGAAACCTTCCCTGATTTGCGGCTGGTATCCAGCTCTGAAGAAAAAGGCTGGGCTATTCTCCGCATATACAAGGAGGAACAAGCTTTTCAGCCTCGGCACTTTCTCAACTGGGCCGAAGAAACCACCGAAGACAGCTGGGCAGCCCTATACGGCTATCCAAAGGAAACTTTTTTGAATACCCTGCCTTTACAAAAAATCACCTTTTTCGGGCATCTCATCCCCTTCCAGATCCGGATCAGAAATAGCATGCTAGAAGTCTGGGAAGCCAATCGCTCCGACAAGGCCGGGCTGGAACGCCAATGGGAGCGCCTTCAACTGGAAAAAGTCCGCCTGGAGGAATTGGCCTTCCAAGACCTAAACCTATATGTGCAGCCACGCTTTGAAGCAGATCATAATGGTATCCTTGGCAGCTTGAAAGCTGAGCATCCTTATCGAGAAACACTGAGGGAACAAAAACAACTGCTCAGGGATTGGACTGAAACCATGCAGGCTGGCATTCTATTGCAGGAAGTGTTAAGGAAGAACCTTCAACTGTTTAATTTATTCCGGCAATTGGAATTCCTTGAGTTACCCCCCATGAATCCGGCCTCTAAACAACAGAAAGAAGTACAAACCTATCTCGACAATTTCTATGCCTCTTTCGACCGGGGGCTGGAGAAAGCCCTTTTTGAAAAAGCCATGGAACTGTATTTCACGGAGCTGCCGGTTACTTTTCAATCTCAAAAGGTCGGTCAAAAATATGCTGAGGCTAAGAAAGATTTCCAGGAAATGGGACGAATAGCCTTTGCCTCTTCTTTGTTTTTTAAACCGGAACTTACGCAGGCTAAGTTAGATCAGGGAAGGGATGCCTTTTTGGAGATGCTCAAAAGAGATTATCTGTACGAGATATTTAAAGAAGTCTACCAGTCCGAGCGAACGATTAGTCGTAAAACGCTTCCCGAAATTGAATCTCAAATCACTGCTTTCCAGGACTACTTTTACGATGCACTGAGTTCTACTCAACAAAATGTGTTACCGGAAGCCAACGGCAGTCTTCGATACAGCCTGGGAAAATTGAGTCCTGAAACGATGACCATTGACCATCAGGCCATTGAGGGTATGGAAGGGGCAGTTATTGTGAATAAAAAAGGAGAAATAGTGGGTGTTTTTGTCGATGGGGAGCAAGCCTTGTTGGATATAGAGGAGTGGTTTTATGAAGAGAACTTAGTGAAATGGCCCTATAAAAAAAAGTAGGGCAGCCAGACGGCTGTCCTACTTTAAAGTATAAGTAGCGGAGCCGCAGCTCCGCCTTCCGTTATTTTTTATCATCTACTTCTTCAAACTCTACATCTGTCACGTCGTCGGCATTGTCATTGCCGCCTGCGCCCTGACCATTGTCCTGAGCACCTGCCTCCGGGCCTGCGCCTTGAGCGCCGGCATCCTGAGCGGCCTGGTACATCTCCTGGCTGGCATTTTGCCAGGCAGCGTTCAATTTCTCAGATGCAGCGTCGATCTGTGCCAGATCCTGAGCTTTGTGTGCTTCTTTGAGTTCGTTCAATGCAGACTCGATCGCTCCTTTCTTATCGGCAGGGATCTTGTCGCCATATTCACTCAACTGCTTCTCCGTTTGGAAAACCAAGCTATCGGCAGTGTTCAGCTTATCGGCTTTTTCTCTGGCCTCGCGATCAGAATCGGCATTGGCTTCTGCTTCTGCCTTCATTCTGGCGATCTCATCTTTTGACAAGCCGGTAGAAGCTTCGATACGGATGGATTGCTCTTTTCCGGTTCCTTTATCCTTAGCAGATACATTCAGAATACCGTTGGCATCAATATCGAAGGTTACTTCAATCTGAGGCATTCCCCTTGGTGCAGGTGGAATATCGCTAAGGATGAATTTACCTACGGTCCGGTTATCTTTTGCCATCGGACGCTCGCCTTGCAAGATGTGGATCTCTACAGAAGGTTGGTTGTCCGCAGCAGTAGAATAAACTTTCGATTTTTTGGTAGGAATGGTTGAGTTAGATTCGATCACTACGTCGTATACTCCTCCCATGGTTTCGATACCCAAAGAAAGAGGTGATACATCAAGCAACAGTACATCCTGCACATCTCCACTCAGTACACCACCCTGGATAGAAGCACCTACGGCTACTACCTCATCAGGATTCACACCTTTGTTTGGTTTTTTGCCAAAGAATTTTTCTACAGCTTCCTGAATTCTTGGAATACGGGTAGAACCACCTACCAGAATGATCTCATCGATTTCGCTGGTACTCAAGCCGGCATCTTTCAGTGCTAAGCGACATGGCTCTAAAGTTCTTTCTACCAATGTATCTGCCAGCTGCTCGAATTTGGCACGGGTCAGTTTCATAACCAAGTGCTTAGGCACGCCGTCTACTGCCGTGATGTAAGGCAGGTTGATCTCTGTTTCAGTAGAAGAAGACAATTCGATCTTGGCCTTTTCTGCCGCATCTTTCAAACGCTGAAGGGCCATAGGATCTTTGCGCAAGTCCATGTTCTCCTGCGTTTTGAAGGCTTCTGCCAACCAATCGATGATCACCCGGTCGAAATCATCACCACCCAGGTGCGTATCACCATTTGTGGACTTCACCTCAAAAGTGGAATCTCCTTCAACATCGTACATCTCAAGGATAGAAATATCAAATGTACCACCACCAAGGTCAAAAACCGCAATGGTCATGTCCTGGTGTTTTTTATCAAGGCCGTAAGCCAAGGCAGCTGCCGTAGGCTCGTTAATGATCCGGCGGATCTTCAAACCGGCAATTTCGCCGGCTTCTTTTGTCGCCTGACGCTGAGAGTCATTAAAATAAGCAGGAACGGTTACAACCGCTTCGGTTACCTCAGACCCCAAAAAGTCTTCAGCCGTCTTCTTCATTTTCTGCAGGATCATGGCAGAGAGTTCCTGAGCGGTATATTTCCGGCCGTCAATCTCCACACGAACCGTGTCATTATCTCCTTTTACGACTTTGTAAGAAACGCGTTCCGGTTCATCTCCGAGCTCGCTGAAGCGCTGCCCCATAAATCGCTTAATGGAAGAAATCGTACGTGTAGGGTTCGTGATGGCCTGGCGCTTGGCAGGATCTCCGATCTTGCGTTCTCCATTATCCATGAAGGCTACTACAGAAGGAGTAGTCCTTCTACCTTCTTCGTTAGGAATAACCACCGGCTCATTACCTTCCATCACGGCTACTACGGAGTTGGTTGTTCCTAAGTCAATCCCTATAATTTTACTCATGCTTATGTATTTACGTTTTTGTTGATTCAATGCTATTTACCTCTATTTGTCATCAATAGTGATGCCAATTAGAGATCGCCCTCTATTGAATGCCAAAAATTCGCAAATTAGCTCGAAAGGACTGACAAAAAGCAAAAACAGACCTGACAGGAAATGACAGGATGTCAGTTTGTTGGGACTGTCTCATCCGCTTGAGTAGGATTCGACGCCCCATAGAATTTTTTTTAAGAGGTGTTTTTTAAGGAAAACTTCGTTTTTCCTTAAAAAACACCTCTTACCCGCCTGCAGGCCGGCAGGAAAGAATATTATTGGCCTGCGAAGAGGAAGTAGTCATATACCGACCTCGCAATATGAGCTATCGCCTTTTCTCTTTCCGAAACCGGAATATCAGCATCTTTTACAAAAACGACCGTCACTACATGCCCGGCATCTCCAGGTAAGTCAATGATCCCGACATCATTGGTGGTTCTGCCAATAGTGCCGGTCTTATGCGCCACCCGGGTACCGGGAGGAAGTACCCCCTTCAGGCGGGCAGCCCCTGTTTCGCAGCGGTACATAATATCCAGTAATAGTGCTGTATTTTCTTGGTTTAAAAGCTCTCCTTTCCAGATTTTTTGGAGTAAACGGGCCATACCCTCCGGGGTCGATTGGTCGCGAAGGTCTTTACTAAAAGCTATAGCTGCTTTTTCCCTATCTGCTTCACTCACCTTCTCCAGTGCCTGGTGAAATTCCTGCATAGACATATTCTCGTCTGCTGCCAGGTCTATCCCCAGCCAGTTACAAATCAAAGCAACAGTCGGTCGGTCTACAGTGACCCCATCAATATCATTTTTCTTCATCATGGAATTGATGGCATCCGGTCCACCGGCTAGTCTCATGCACAGATCCGTAGCGCTGTTGTCACTGATCAGCATCATGAGTTCCATCAAATTAAGTACCGACAAGGCCACTCCCGGGTCATCCAGTAATTGCGAAATGGTCCCGCTTCCCGGATGAATGTCTTTTGCGGTTAAAGTAACCATCGAATCCAGGCTCATTTCACCGGCCTCCACTCTTTTTAACAACTGAACAGCAATGGGTATCTTGTACGAACTGGCCATGGGAAAGTGCTGATCGTTGTGGACCATTAACTCCGTCCCGCTTTCCAAATGGATAATCCCCACTCCAACTGTGCCGCCTGACAGTTTTTCCAGCCTGATAATTTCATCCTCGAGATGCTTGAGTTGCTTAGGTTGAGAAAAAAGAAAAGTAGGTAGGAACAGAGCTAGCACAAGGCTGAAAAAAGATGTTTTCATACTTTAGTTTTTTTTCTAAAGTACAAATAGTTGGTCGACTTTTAAGTTGGCATGGAAAAAGAGTGTTGAATAGTATTTTTCACGCTGGTGGCCCGTACGGGCCACCAGCGGTTATACTAGAAACACCAGTCTGATTAGCATTCATTTTTTAACCGCCTAATTTAAGCAAGCTAAAGCTCGCTTTCCTGGCAAGCTGAAGCTTGCTGTCCGATAGGCAAACTATTTTTTTCACCCCAATAATTCACAATCTCTAAAAACCAAGCCCTCCCGTAATCATTCCATTCTTCAAAGAATCAATGGAAATGGCAGACAGGGAAATGCCGGTTCGGGTGGCTCTTGCTCTGGAGGTCAGGACGCCAATCCCTCCTTCAATATTGGTATACACCGGATCAAACTGAGTGCTGGTGATGCCGACATTGGCATTCGCCAGGCGAAGGATCTCTTCAAATTCAGTTCCCATCGAAAGCACCTGCACCTCAATACCGACAAACTGCCGTTGAATATTAGCCGCTTCTTCCAGGCTAGCTGCCAGAAAATCATAAAACTGCCGCCCCTGAAAAGTGAAGGTTTCCTGGCTGGCGGAAGGCGTATCCTCAATCCGGTCAGAAACAGTCCAGACCAGTGTTTTGTCTTCCCAGTCTCCCGGAACACGGCGTTCCCGGTACTGTATGATCCACTGTAGCGAATGTAGGGTCACTTCTTCCCCACTACTCCAGGAAGTTCGGATGGTCCGTTCATAGCCCATATTGACAGAAGTCGGAGGGCTGCTGTTACTTATTGTCACGGGCTGAAGAATAGTAGTTTCGGCAGTAACAGGAGGGATATTTTCGGAAAAATTGAGTTGCAGCTTCACGTTTTCACCGCCGTCTAACCTCAATTGATTGCTTTTAATTTTATATAAAACATTGGGAGCGCTTGCAAAGGGACCTGCTTCCCGAATAAAGCCTTCCAGATTGCCGTCTACCCTTTCCAATGGCCCGCCCGATCCGTTTTCTTTTTCCAGGCTGGCTGTCATTTCATTTACGCCATAATAAATTTGATCCGGGTCCTGGGCCAGTTGTTCGGCATTGGCTCCCTGGGCCTGAAATACTTTCTCAATTCGCAGATAATGGGCCGTGTCATTCGCCTCAAGAATGCCATATACGACCGGGATAAGATCGGCAGGGCCTTCCAGTTCTATGTCGGTTGAACAGTGACTGAAGCTAAGCAGGATGAGACAGAGGAGTAAAATGTTTCTTTGCATTTGCATACTATATTTTGTCTGGATCGCAGATTTTCGCGGATTCAGCGGATGCCACTGAATCCGCGAAAATCCGCGATCCAGGACACCAAACATAGCAAAATTTTCTACTACCCTTTCAAAAAATAAAGCTTTCGCAAGATATCGACAATAATAGCTATCTTTCGGATCTAGAAAAACTAACGAACATGTCAGTAAACAAGGAAGTAAAAAGAATAACCACCCACGTCATTCAGGCCATGAAAAACCGGGGCGAAAAAATCACCATGCTGACAGCCTACGACTTTTCCATGGCCCGTATACTGGATGAAGCAGGGGTTGATGTTTTGTTGGTCGGTGATTCTGCCTCCAATGTGATGGCAGGCCATGAAACGACACTCCCCATTACGCTTGACCAGATGATCTATCATGCCTCTTCCGTGGTGCGGGCAGTGAGAAGAGCCTTAGTTGTAGTTGATCTCCCTTTTGGATCTTAT
The DNA here is from genome assembly GCA_030430845.1 of Bacteroidia bacterium. GTDB lineage: Bacteria > Bacteroidota > Bacteroidia > Chitinophagales > Saprospiraceae > JANQPA01. Next base: position 7,141 of record JAUIKE010000208.1, read on the forward strand.
CAGGGGAATTCAAAGATTGCACTGGAATCTACCATCCGGATCATGAAGGAATCCGGTGCACATGCAGTCAAATTGGAGGGCGGCGCTGAAGTAGAGGAATCCATCCGACGCATTTTGTCTGCGGGCGTTCCAGTCATGGGGCATTTGGGCCTGACTCCCCAGTCGATCTACAAATTCGGAACCTATACCGTCAGAGCCAAGCAGGAAGCAGAAGCGGAAAAATTAATGAATGATGCCCAATTACTGGAAGACCTTGGCTGTTTTTCGCTGGTGTTAGAAAAAATACCGGCTGAGTTGGGGAAAAAAGTGTCCGAAAAACTAAATATTCCAACCATCGGAATCGGTGGCGGCCCTCATTGTGACGGACAGGTACTTGTCACTCATGATATGCTGGGCATCACCAAAGACTTTAAACCCCGCTTCCTTCGCCGATATCTAGAGCTGTTTGATACAATAAAAGAGACCACTCAACAGTATATAAATGATGTAAAAACTCGCGACTTTCCAAACGAAAAGGAGCAATATTAAGTTATTATAAAACCGGGGTTGTGTAAAAACTCGTTCCCCGTTTTCACCCACCCCCGAAAATTTTGTTTAGGAGGTTGTGTAAAAAGGCCGAAGGACTTTTTACACAATCCCGGTTTTATTCATCTTTTATTACTTGATTTGCTTAAGCTAAAGCATTTAAGAATGACACGACTGATACGCAGCCTATTTATTATGGGCTCTCTAATCATTGTAGGCCTTGGTTTTTATTTTTATCAATCCTTTTATAAAAAACCGATTGTCACACAAGAATTGGATGATCCCTACATTCAAATTCCCAGCGGTGCTTCCTACGAAGAAGTCAAAGACCTTTTAAAAGAGAAAGGAGTCGAGATCCAGGATATGACTTTTGATAAGACGGCCGATTACATGAATTACATCAAGGACCCCATGCGCAGCGGCCGCTACAAGATCGAAAAAGGCTGGACGATGGTCGAATTGATCCGGCATTTGAGGTCTGGGAAACAAGCTCCGGTGAATGTAGTGCTGACCAATGAAAGACTCATTGAAAATGTGGCCGGGAAAGCCTCCCGATATTTGGAGCCCGATTCACTGGAAATGCTTCACGCGCTTACAGATGCAAGTATTCTGCAGGAAATCGGTTATACCGACGAAAGCCTGATGAGCCTGTTTATCCCTAATACGTACGAATTGTACTGGAATACCTCTCCCCGGCAGTTCATCGAGCGGATGGTACGCGAGCATAAGCTATTCTGGAACAAGGACAATCGCTTGAACAAAGCCAAAAAATTGGGCATGACGACCAATGAAGTCTATACCCTGGCTTCTATTGTTGAAAAAGAAACCCTCCGTAACGAAGAGCGGAAGCGCATGGCCGGCGTATACCTGAATCGCCTGGAAAAAGGAATGCGTTTGCAGGCGGATCCCACAGCTGTTTTCGCTACCCGGGATTTTGACACACCACGAGTGACCAATTATCATACACAGTTTGATTCTCCCTACAATACTTATATGTATGCGGGCTTGCCTCCAGGCCCCATCTCTATGTCATCCATCGGCAGTATCGATGCGGTCCTGAATGCGGAAAGCCATGATTATTTGTATTTCTGTGCAGTGGGTGATGGTTCGGGTATGCATAACTTTGCCCGCACACTGACTCAGCATAATAGGAATGCACAGATCTATAGAGATAATTTGAGGAGAAGAGGATTGAGGTAAGCCATCCGTAAAATCCGTGAAAATCTGTGTCTTTTAATCGACACGGATTTTCACGGATTTGAACGGGTTATTTATTTAACTCCAGTACAAGCGTAGTATGCCCATCTATACTCAAAGAGGATAATTGCTCCATCACTTCCCCTGTAAGTACGTTTTTCGCCTTATTAAAACCTTTTAGGTCCTTCTCATAACGTTTCAGCTTCACATTGGCGGTATTTCCCTGCGTATTGGACACCACCATCACCTTTTTATCCTCATCATAGCGGAAGTACACGTAAATATTATTTTCGGGAATGTATTGTGTTAATTTCCCATCTTGAAGGGCCGGCGTATTTTTCCGATAATTAGCCAGTTTTTTTACATACTGAAAAGCTTCCTGTTCGTCAGCTTCGTGAAAAGCAGGGTTAAATTTATAGACCGGATCATCTTGCCAGCCGCCGGGAAAGTCCTTCCGACCACCTTCTCCAAATCCACCGCCGGAACCGACCATTAATATTTCTGTACCGTAATTGATCATCGGAATGCCCCGCATGGTCAGCAACATGGCAATGCCAGACTTGAATTTGTTTAGGTCCTCATTAACCGCTGTGTAGAAGCGAGTCAAGTCATGATTATCCAGGAATAACACATTCTCTAATGGGTCTTCATACAAAAAGTCCTTAGCCAGGGTGTAATAAATTTTAGTAACACCATCCGTCCAGCCTTGCTCGCGCCCCAGAGCATCCATGATCGCGTAATACATCTGATAATCCGTTACGCCTGGCAGATATGAATTATAGTCTCCTCTAAGGAAGTTATTTTGGGTAAACTGGGCCTGCACAGGTGTACCATGCACCCAGGTTTCACCAAAAAAGGAAAAATTGGGGTACTCCTTTTGTATTTCTTTACCTAGCTTGGCCATAAAATCCTGATCCGAATAGGCATAGGTATCAATACGCAAGCCGTCCAAGTCGGCATACTCGATCCACCAAATGGTGTTTTGGATCAAATAGGTGGCCAGCAGCGGATGCGTTTGATTTAGGTCGGGCATGTGGCGGTCAAACCAGCCGTTGATGAACAGATCCTTGTCAAATTCGGAGGCATAAGGGTCCATCAAAGTCGGAGCCCGGTAGGTTGTTTTGGTAAATCCCTCAAACTGATGGATCCAGTCGGAAGCAGGCAAATCTTCAATGAACCAATGCTTGTCTCCGACATGATTGTAAATGACATCTTTGATGACCTTCATTCCCCGTTCATGACATAAATTAACAAGGGCCTTGTATTGATCGTTGGTACCAAACCTTTTGTCTATCCAATAATGCTCCGTTGGGGCATAGCCATGATAAGATTCATAGGGTTGATCGTTTTCCAAAACCGGGTTCAACCAAAGTGCCGTTATCCCCAGGTCTTCGAGATAGTCCAGGTGTTCCATCAGTCCGATCAAATCTCCGCCGTGACGAAAGAGGGCTTTCTCCCGGTTGATGCCCCATTGGTTCATATCATCGAAGCTGTCGTTCGAAGGGTCACCATTGGCAAAGCGGTCGGGCATGAGCAGGTAAATAAAATCAGAAGCATCCACGGAGGTTCTTTCTGCCGAGCCTTCCCGCCGGTTTTTCAATTCAAAGGAGTAGTTTTTTATCCCCGCAGCTGTTTCCAACCGGATGTCTAATGCACCTGCCTTGGCATAGGATTGTATATTCAGATCGACAAACAGGTAGTTGGGATTTTCTACCCGGTGAATGTCTTTTAGTTCTACGCCTGGATAATCAACGCTCACTTTTGCATTAGAAATTTGGTTGTCATGCAAAATGATCTGTACAAGCGGGTTTTTCATGCCGATCCACCAAGATGGGGGTTCTACCCTGGCCTCCGTCACTTTTTTCCCTTCGGCGGAAATGAAGTGATAGTCGGGCTCTTCGGCGCCGATGGGCAATTTTTGATGCGGGTCGTCATTGTAGAGGCTGTCGGGATAGGCCTGGCCAAAGAGATGGAGGGCCCAGAGGCATATGATGCCCAGGCTTAGATATATTTTCAAGTTCATTGGATTTTCTTTTCTTTTAATAAGATTTACTCAGAAAAGGGAGAAAGGTGCTTATTATTAGGATGTTTTTTGCCGCACAGACATGCCCATAAGTATACGTCTGTACGGCAAAATAACTATTCCACTACGACGGCTGTATCATCTTTATCCTCCACTCTAAATGTCAGTAAAGCGGCAATAATAAAGGAAACACCACCTAAAACCATGGCATATACGGCCTCCCCATTAAAAAACCTGGAAAGTAAAAAGCCAAGAATGGAAGCCGCTACTATTTGAGGCAGTACAATGAAGAAATTAAATACCCCCATATAATACCCCATCTTATCAGCCGGTAAAGAGCCTGTGAGTATGGCATAAGGCATCGACAGGATACTCGCCCAGGCCACACCGATGCCGATCATGGATACGATCAACAGATTCGGATCCTTCACCAAAAGAATAGATAACAAGCCCAGACCTCCCAGGACCAGGCAGATCACATGCGTCCATTTCCGGCTGGTCCATTTGGCTAATACAGGCAGTCCGAAGGCCACCAGGGCTGCAACGCCATTATACACAGCAAAGCAAAAACTTACCCAGTTCGCCCCATCGTTGTACAACTCAGAAGTTGTATCAGAAGTACCATAAATATGGCTGGTAACGGCTGCATTGGTATAGATCCACATAGAAAACAACGCAAACCAGGAAAAGAACTGAACCACCGCCAATTGCTTCATCGTGGCCGGCATGGTTTGCAGGTCGTTCATGATGGTCACAAAGCCATTTTCGTATTTTTTGCGCTGCTGTAATAAGCCCGATATCATAAAGAGTGCACCGAAGATTACAAGTGCGATACCCAGTATAGCCACTTCCCCTTCCACCTTTGCAATAGCCAGCAACCAAAAAGTAACGACGGCCCCTACGGCTAAAATAATAGAACCCAGTCTCAACTGCTTTTTCCCATTAGCCGCATACTCCTCATCACTCTCCATGGCCACTTTGAAGTCATCTTTTTCGGCATTATCCTCGAAAGAAGCCATTTCTTCCGGAGAATATTCTCTGGAGAATAATACGGTCCATAAAACAGCCAGGAAAAACACGACGGCTCCGATGTAAAAGGACCATTTAACCGAATCCGGGATGATCCCTTCCGCAGCCGTATTGCTCACCCCAAACCATTCGGTAAACATATAAGGTAAGGCAGAGGCCACCACCGCACCGATCCCGATGAAAAAGCTCTGCATAGCAAAGCCCGTCGTCCGCTGCTCAGACGGCAGGTTATCCCCTACAAAAGCACGGAAAGGTTCCATGGAGATATTGATGGAAGAGTCCATAATCCAAAGAGTACCGACCGCAATCCAAAGGGAGGGAGAGTTAGGCATGAAAAACAAGGAGATAGAAGCCAAAACGGCCCCTATCAAAAAGAAAGGTCTTCTGCGACCTAATTTCGGGATCCAGGTTCGGTCACTCAGGTATCCGATAATAGGCTGAACCAGCAGTCCTGTTAGCGGCGCTGCCAGCCAGTAAACGGCTAGCTTACTGGTATCACCACCCAGGGTTTCAAAAATTCGGCTGACATTGGCATTCTGTAAAGCGAATCCAAATTGGATGCCTAGGAAACCAAAACTCATATTCCATATTTGCCAAAAGGAAAGCCTTGGTTTCGGGCGTAATTGTACAGCATCAGACTGGCCGCTGCTGATCTCTGGTTGTTTCATAATTACTATTAATTTGGCTGACACAAACCCTTTTTTGAAAGAACTACAGGATAACTGCTTTTTTTAAGTCAAAAACAGTGTTTGTGTATATTTTACACAAAGTAATAAAAAAATGTAAAATCAAAAATGAAATTTGGATAAAACCGTATAATGTTAGTAAAAATTTGAAAAAAAATATCGGAAACTTGTTTTTTGGTAAAAAAATTGAATAAATATGAGGTCTACTTCGGCCGACTGAAGCAGACCTCATATCATAATAGTGTTGAATTTCCTAAATTTGAAGAAAACTTACCTATTACTTGGGTACTATCGATTACAAACGGACACTAAATGGCAGAACAAAACTGGAATGATGATCTGATAATAGAAAAGATCAATGCAGGCGGGATGGAGCGGAAAGAAGTATTAAGTACTTTTTTCAAACAGGAGAAGCTGTGGAACACCGTCATACAACAGGTCATCAAGCTGGGTGGGTCTACTGCCGAAGCAGAAGATGTATTTCAGGAGGCCGTGATCATCTTTGACCGCAACATCAGGGGCGGTAAATTCAAAGGACAAAGTAACCTGGAAACTTACTTCATAGGCATTGCTAAATGGTATTGGATCGCCCAAAGAAGAAAAAAAGGCAGAGAAACCGAGTTGAACCCGGATGTCCACGACAGTCAGGAGGACAGCCATGAGCATCTGGTATTTGAAAAAGATCGTAAAAACTTGCTGAATCAGGCATTGATGCAGCTTGGTGATCGCTGTAAAATTATTCTTAAACTATGGGCACAAAGCTTTAGCATGAAAGAGATTGCACTACAGGTTGATTTTATTAAAAATGGAGAGCCCGACGAAATTCGGGCCAAAAAGGAAGCGTACCGCTGTCGGAAACGACTGAGCGACTATGTCAAAAGCCAGCCTCAACTCCTGCAATCCCTCATCACGCTCAGATAAATGACACACTATGGAGAACAATTCGACATATAACAAAATTGAGGCTTACCTGGAGGGAAGTATGCCCGAGCCCGAGCGGCAGGCTTTTGAACAAACCCTCGCTCAGGATGCTGAGCTGGCTACGCAGGTGAAACTGCAGCGCTTCGAACGCGATGCTATGGAACTACTCGTTGAAGAGGACCTGCGCTCAGATATGAAAACCTGGAAAAGAGAAATGCTGGAATCCTATGCAGCCAACAATCCGGATAACATCCGCCGGCTAAGGCTTAGGAGAAGGAGGTACCTGGCAATAGCAGCTAGTTTTTTGGTTATTGTTACAGCAGCTGCCCTTTTGTGGTTAAAGCCTTTTGAAAGGAATACGCAAGATATTGCGGCTAATGACACGCCAACTTCTCAGAGACAAAACCCACAAGTCCCCAACATCAATCCTGAGCTTGCTGAAGAAGAGGAACAGCCCATCGCACAGATAACCGATCCCCAAAGAAAGGGAACGGAAGAAGAAGAGACCGAACCAAGCCAAGCACAGCAGGAGGAGCAAGTAAAGGAAAATATTTCCACTCCTATCATTCCGAATAATCTACAACCCCAGGTTCAAACTGCGCCTCAGGTCGCTACTCAGAATAATACTTTAGAACTGGCCACTCAAAACTTTGATGATTCCTACTTGCGGCAACAAAATACAGAAGGCAATGAAACACTGGCGGCTTTGGTGAATACTTATTCGGAAGGAAAGTACGGGGAATCGGCCAAACTAGCCGGTGAATTTAAGAGCCCCTACCCTCTTGGTCAGGAATTTCTCGCTGCCTCCTTATTCAAACAGGGCGAGTACCTCAAAGCGCAACAAACCTACAACAATCTGATGCGCCTGAGCGTGTCAGATAAGGGCTTACGTGAGCGTACTGAATGGAATCTGCTGCTCACCTATTTGGCCCTGGATCAAACCAATTATAGAGATTTCGACAGCTTAATGAGCAGGATTAGGGAAAATAAAGCGCATCAGTTTTTTGACGAAGCAGATGCCTTGTTCAATGAAATCAACAACTAAAAAAGGGCCCGATCGGGCCCTTTTTTAGTTGTTGATTGTGACGTTATACAGATGGGGCGAGGTGTCGCTGCGCACAGACGTGCCCGTATGGGCTGCAGCTTTTAGGAGGTCAGCTTTTTTATGCTCGGGTTTACACCCGAGCTTAGGAAGCTGTCGCCGCAAAGCGCATAGGCATCAAGATAATTTTTTATCATATAAATTTTCAAAGAAATTCAAACGATCCTTTCGCCTGTCATAGCAATAATGATAAGCTAAGAGTTTAATTAAAGCCTTTTGATCC
>JAUIKE010000209.1 GCA_030430845.1 Bacteroidia bacterium
AACAATGGAAATTGGCTTTGATAGTCTGGTTCTCCTCTCAACTGATGCTAAAATAACAACGGCCTGACGAAATTTTATTCCGTCAGGCCGTTCATGCATCCCTTTTCAGGGATGCCCTAGTTATACAGCGCGAACCAGCGTTTATCAGCGGCTAAATTATGGGCCTACAAATATATAAAACGCCTACTCCTTTTTATCGTATAACAACCAATTATCCGGATCCACCTCCACTTTCGCACCCTTCTTCACCGGAATACGCAGCCCGGTTTCCGGAATATCGTATCTTTTCAACTGTCCATTGATCTTCACCTCTACCGGCATGGCAAAATCACCCGGAACAGGCGACTCCCACTTTAAGGTCAGCTGACCATCCACCACCCCAGTCATCAGGGAAGGTAAGGCGGGCTGCCGGACATAAACATCGAAAAACCAGTCCAGTTCTTTCCCGCTGACCTTTTCACACAGGTCAACAAAATCCTGGGTGTCCACAAAACGAGTTTGAGTCCCATCTGTTACTTTTTCCATTTCAGGCGTGGGATAACAGAAACGTCTTAAGGAAGTGAAGAAAGCCTCGTCTCCCATAACGAAACGCAGATTATGCAGCACCCAGGCTCCTTTTGAATAAATGGGCGCCCGGTAGATCTCCTGTGCACTTTGGAGCTCTTTTGGAGCGATGGCCAGGCGATTGCCGAAGCCCCGCATATTGTTCATATACTCGTGATAGCCCTCTTTCCCTTTCAAATCTTCCATGTATACAGCTTGCATGTAGGTACAAAAACCCTCATGTATCCACATATCTTTCCAGTCGGCATTGGTGACCAGGTTGCCCCACCATTCGTGGCCCAGTTCGTGATGATGGAGCGCATCAAAGCCCCAATCGGTACCACCGGTCATGGAGCTATTGCTAAAGCCGGCCCCATAAGCGATGATGGTCTGGTGTTCCATACCCAGATGTGGGGTTTGAGCTACGCCGTATTTATCGGATCGGAAAGGGTACGGCCCCAGGTATTTCTCATAAAACTCCAGGTGCTCGATGATCTGCTTCATCAGTTTTTTGCCTTTGGATAAGTCTTCAGGAAGCACATAAAAATAGACGGGCACTTGTTCACCGCCAACACTTTTCAGCTCATCCTCAATGATCTCATAAGGTGCAATATTGAGGGCTACATTATACACATTGATCGGGTTATTGAGGTGCCAGTGGTAAGTGGCTGTTTGGTCATTGTGCTTTTCGATGTTCTTTAATTTGCCGTTCGTTGCCACATAAAGCGGTTCCGGTACCCGTATGTGCAGGTCCATGGTGTTAGGCTCATCCGAGACATGATCCTTCACCGGCCACCAGACATCCGCGCCGTTGGTTTGGCAGGAGGTCGCGATCCAGGGGCTGCCGTCGGCTGTGCTTTCCCACTGAAAGCCACCGCTCCAGGGCGGGTTCGGCGCTATTCTGGGTTGGCCGTTATAGTGCACCGCTACCTGAACGCTTTCTCGTTTATTGCGTTTTTTACCGAGATCGATCCACACTTTTCCTTCTTTTCTGTTGTAAGAAAGCTTTTGTTTGAGACCTTTGACTGTTTCCTCCACACTCTTAATCTCCAGTATCGGATCCAGGTCGAGTACCAGCCACTTCATCGGATTGATTACCTCTGCCGTTACGACGACGGTCCCTTCAATAGCTTTTTTTTCCGGAAAAACCTGTACGCTTAGGTCGTAATGGGTGACGTCAAATGCAGCCTGCTCCGGCATGAGTGGCCCGCCCGAGTCGTAGACGTCGACCTGGGAGAAGAGAAAAGTACTGCAAAGCAGGAGAAGTGGAAAAACAATTAATTTCTTCATTTAAAAAATATTTTTTTAAAGTTTGGCCGCTTGTTGCGGCCAAACTTCAAAATTATTCCTTCACCAATTCAATAAACTTCTGGATTTTCTCATTTGGTACTGTCACCGACAACACATAATGCTTAATTTTCCACCCATCTGGAGTACGCTCTACCACGCCGGAACCTCGGCATACGCCCATCCAGGTATCCAGCTTTTCGTCGAACCAGCCGGTATTCCCCCCCCGATCGACGATGATGTTCCGCTCGATGGTTTTGAAATCCCAGGCCGGGGCTTCTTCAAAAGCTTTGGTGGCGAAAGACATGAACTGTTCTTTATTCCAGCGCTCCGCCTGATCCGTTCCGATAAAGTAAGAATCATCGGTCATTAAACCAAAATAAGTATCGGCATCTGCTTCGGTGGCGGCCTTGTGCCAGGCAGCTACGGTCGCTTCAATCCCCTTCTCAAAGTGATCTTCTTCGGTAATACAGCCTTCCTTCCGACCCGTATCGATGATGCGAATCAGTTTCCAGCCATCATCAGTTTTGAGAAATTCAAAGGCATTTACACCGCAATGAGATAATTTACCATCATAGAAAAAAGTAAAGTCGGTCCAGGCAGTAGCCAGGTTTTTGTCAACCCGAACGTCATAGCTGTAGATCCGCTCATCCAGTGCGCCTTTGGGTCCCTGCGCCACCCGCGCCAAAAAACCTTTCGGATCACTATCCTGAACGATGGAATTACCCTCCCGGTCCACGACGGCACGCTGAAAAATACATTTAGGATGGAAGATGGTACTCAAGGTAGAGCTATCCGCAGCGCGCATGCTGTCAAAAAACTTATCGATCACCGCTATGACTTCTTCTTTTTCAGATTGGGCCTGCGTAACGGCTAAACCTGTGAATAAAACGAAAATAATTAGAAGAACCTGTTTCATTTGTTCGTTGTTTATTAGCTTTAAAAACTTTCACCAAATTAGTAAAAGCCTACCATGTTGATAAAAAATAGAATGAGCAAAATACAATTATTAGCTGGCATAATACTGCTAATTATCGGGCAGAGCTGTGCCACCAAGCCAAAAGGACGCTTTAACTACCTGAAAATACCGGTGCCTCCGCAGTATGACGAAAACCGGTACTGGGCGGCTCTACCCAGCATGGAGGACCCTGCCGATCTTACCCCCGATGGGTTGGAAGACAGGCAAGATGAGGTGGAAGCAGATGTCTTTTTTATACACCCCACTACTTATACCAAAAAACCCGGGAATAAGAATTGGAACGGCTCTCCCAGGGATAAAAAGCTCAATGAACAAACCGATGAAACGACCATTAAATATCAGGCCTCTCTGTTTAATGGAGCCGGAAGGGTTTTTGCTCCGCGCTATCGACAGGCTCATATTCATGCCTTCCGGGCAGAAGACAAACGCTCCGCTCAACGTGCACTCGACATGGCTTATGGTGATGTAAAAACCGCTTTTGAATATTATTTGGAACACTACAATAACGGTCGGCCGATCATCATTGCTTCCCATAGCCAGGGGACGACCCACGCTATCAGGCTGGTAAAAGAGTTTTTTGACTTCAGTGACTTAAAAGAACAACTGGTAGTAGCTTACCTGACCGGCATGCCGGTGAAAGAATCCGAATTCCGAACCATTTATCCCTGCCGGACGCCTGAAGAGACCGGCTGCTTCTGTAGTTGGCGTACTTTCAAAGAAGGCTATGAGCCCAAAAATCACTCCGAAAACAACAATATTGCAGTAAGCAATCCGTTAACTTGGAAAGAGGAGCAAGCAGTTGCTCCGAATGAAATGAACGAAGGAGCCGTATTGCGTAATTTTGATAAAATCGTACCAGGAGCAGCGGACGCTATAGTGAACGACGGCTTGTTATGGGTTAGCAAGCTGAGGTTCCCGGGAAGCTTTTTCTTCTGGAAAAAAAATCTCCACATCGGAGACCTTAATTTGTATTATCTAAATGTACGCAATAACGCCATCCTACGTACGGAAGCTTTTATAAAAAATAGAAAATAATCTTTAAATTGAAGAAAATCATCCAATGGATGATTTTCTTCAATTTAAAGATTATACCGAACCATTTGTTATGGACATCTATAGCAAAAAATCGCGATGGAAGTTATACCTGGCCTTTGCCGGCATTGTAATCGTACTGACCTCGCTTTTTTATACTAATCGACTTACCTCCAGACTGGCCGAAGAGGAACGCAAAAAGATGGAGATCTACTTTTTTGCGCAGGAGCAATTCAGTAGTGTTGAAGTACCGGATTTTCAGTTACATGAAAAAGTCATTAGCAGCAATACCACCATCCCCGCATTGATTGTGGTGGATGACCAGGTCGTTGAAGGAGGTTATATCAACTTCCCCAACGATGACATGGATTACCTGAATAATCAGCTGACCCGGATGAAAAACTCTGGGCCCCCGCCGATCGTCAATGAAGAAATAGGGCAAACGGTCTATTACAAAGAGTCTGATCTGTTGAAACAACTACGGTTTTACCCGATCATTCAGCTGTTTCTGATCGCTGCATTCATTCTGTTCGGATATATGGGCTTTAGTTCCGCCCGTCGGGCCGAGCAAAACAGGGTCTGGGTAGGGATGGCCAAAGAAACGGCCCATCAGCTAGGTACTCCTATTTCGGCTATTGTAGCCTGGCTGGAACACCTCCGCCTGGTCAGAGAAAACGATGAAGAAGTCCTGGAAGTAGTAGATGAATTGGAAAACGACGTCAGCCGACTCGAACTGATCGCTGATCGCTTCTCCAAGATCGGTTCAGATCCCGAACTTCGGCCCACCAATGTATACGAGGCCCTCGACCAATGCCGGGCTTATATGGAAAGACGAGCCCCCCGAAAGGTCAATTTTGACTTTCCGGGCATCGATCATCCTCCTTACACCGTATTCATCAACACGCACCTTTTTAATTGGGTTGTTGAAAACCTGCTTCGGAATGCTCTTGACGCCATGGGTGGCAAGGGAGAAATCTCCGCTTCCGTTTATGAAGATGGCCATTATATTTCCATTGATATCAGCGATACAGGAAAAGGCATCCCAAGCTCTAAATTCAACACGGTTTTCCAGCCTGGCTATACCACCAAAAAAAGAGGCTGGGGCCTCGGCTTGTCGTTGGCAAAACGCATCATTCAGGAATATCACTCCGGAAAGATCTTTGTAAAAGACTCGGCAGAAGGTAAAGGAACCACCTTTACGATAAAATTACCGAAGAAAAACCCAAAGAAGGTAGCCGGTTCCAGTCCGAATGTAAAGGAAGTGGAAATGGTTTAGGTGTAAACCCCTTCCTTTTTTCCATTATTATATAACTTTCCTTAATTTAATCCCCTTAAATAGCAACTAAACATGAGTCATCCCCTGTTTTTTAAAAGAGGATTTAAGAAAATAGACTATTCAACTAAATATTGATTTTCAATCAGTTACTCGTTGTTAGTTGCTCGTTGTCCGCGATTAAACGAGCAACAAAAACTAAATAATTGAAAAGCAAGGCTTTATAAGTTGCCTCAAAAATTCGGGATGATTCATGTTTATAATCACAAAACCATTCGTATGATACGCCATTTACACTCCATCGTCTTTTGCAGTTTGTTCTGTATCGGATTATTACCTCTATCTGCCCAACAGGGCGGAAATGATAAAAGCATCGCCGAGATTACTTCCGGCATGCAAGCCTTTGACGGCTACTTCAAGTTTTACTGGGATGAAAGTAAAGGAAAGATCTGGGTAGAGATCGACAAGCTGGGTACCGAAATATTGTATGTCAACTCTCTCACAGCAGGTATTGGTTCCAATGACATCGGGCTGGACAGAAATCAGCTGGGTAGCAGCCGCATCGTTAAATTTGAACGCTCCGGCCCTAAGATATTGATGATAGAACCCAATTATGATTATCGTGCCATCAGCGATAATGAAGAAGAAAGACTAGCCGTCGAAGAAGCCTTTGCCCGATCTGTGCTTTGGGGCTTTACGATCGAAAAAGAGGAAAACGGACGTTTACTGGTCGATTTCACCTCATTTCTACTCCGGGATGCTCATGGTATTGCCGGCCGATTGAGAAACCAGGGCACCTACCGTATGGATGCCTCTCGCTCAGCCATGTACATGGGACGGACAAAAAACTTCCCGAAAAACACCGAATTTGAAACGACGATCACCTTCACCGGAGAAGGCAGAGGCGGCAATATTCGCTCCGTAACACCTTCTACAGAAGCAGTAACCGTCAGAATGCATCACTCCCTGGTAGAATTGCCGGACGACAACTATGAGCCGAGAGTGTACGATCCGCGCTCTGGCTATAATATGCACAGCTATTATGACTATGCTACACCGATTGATCAACCGATCGTAAAGCGATTCATCCGCCGGCACCGGTTAGAGAAAAAAAATCCATCTGCGGCTGTTAGCGAGGCGGTCGAGCCCATCATTTACTATTTGGATCGAGGCACACCAGAGCCAATTCGCTCTGCCCTCTTGGAAGGTGCTTCCTGGTGGAATCAGGCCTATGAAGCGGCCGGATACAAGGATGCCTTCCAGGTTAAAATGCTGCCCGACGATGCCGACCCGATGGATGTCCGCTACAACGTCATCAACTGGGTACACCGATCAACTCGCGGCTGGTCGTACGGCAGTTCTGTTTCGGACCCGCGCACCGGCGAGATCATCAAAGGTCATGTAACGCTTGGTTCGCTCCGCGTTCGTCAGGACTTCCTCATAGCACAAGGTTTGGTGGAAGCCTATGCAGAAGGTGAAGAAGCCGACCCTCGCTTGCTGGAAATGGCACTGGCCAGGCTTCGCCAATTGTCTGCTCACGAAGTAGGCCACACCATCGGGCTGGCCCACAACTTTGCGTCCAGCGTCAACGACCGGGCTTCTGTAATGGATTATCCACATCCGATGATCACAGTAGATGGTTTAGGGAGGATTGATTTTTCTAAAGCTTATGAAACTGGCATCGCGGCCTGGGACAAACGCACCATTCTGTACGGATACCAGGATTTTCCTGAAGGGACCAATGAAAAAGAAGCCTTGAATAAAATTCTGGCTGAAAATAATGAAATGGGGCTTCAATATATTTCTGACCGAGACGCCCGTCCCGCCTTCGGAGCACATCCAACCGGGCATTTGTGGGATAATGGCGCCACTGCCGCTGGTGAGCTCAGGAGAATGAGCAATGTAAGAAAAGAAGCACTGAAGAAATTCGGAGAAAAAAATATTCCCACGGGTATGCCGATGGCTTATCTGGAAAATGTTTTGGTTCCACTTTATCTGATGCATCGCTATCAGGTGGAAGGCGTATCCAAAGTAATTGGAGGAGTCAATTATACCTATACCGTTCGGGGAGATGGACAAAACGCCAACAAAATGGTGGCCGATGCCGATCAAAGAGAAGCGTTGGAAGCGCTGCTCGAAACGCTGGACCCTGCCTTCCTGGCTTTACCGGAAAAAATCATAGAAATGATCCCGCCTCAACCGATCGGTTATTCCAGAGGCCGGGAGTTGTTTAAGATCCACACGGGGCTGACTTTCGATCCTATCGGGGCGGCCGAAAGTAGCGCCAATCATACCATCAGCTTTTTATTAAATCCGGAGCGCCTGGCCCGACTGATCGAGCAAAGTGCCCGCGACCCACAGCGCTTGACCGCTAACGATGCCATGAATGCCCTGTTGGATGCAGTCGGCCAGAAACGGGAACACACACCATTTGAAAAGGAAATTGCCAGGATGACTGAGAAGCTAGCCGTCACACACATCCTCAAGCTCGCCGGCGATCAGGATATTATGCGACAGGTATCCGCTTTGGCGATGCTCAAGATCAGCGAATTGGAGCGCAAGCTGACTCAGCAAGCAGGTTATACCCAGGACGTCAATCAATTGGCACATATCATGTATTTGCAGAATATGATCGCTCAGTTTAAAGACGACCCCAAAGAGTTTGAATTACCTGAGATCCCTAGTATGCCCGACGGCTCGCCGATCGGTTGCGGAGGAGGGTTCTAGATATAAATAAGTTGGGGCCGCCAGTCGGCCCCAACTTATTTAATTTTGAAGGAAGAACTTCCTTTTATTGGCCTGCCGTCAGTCGTAATTCCTTCCACCACGATCCGGTAGCTGGATGATTTATCCGAAGTATAAAAACTCAGTTTAGCCTTCCCGTTTTTATCCACCTCTACCTTTGGGTCCCAATACAAAGTCGTTCGAAAATCGGGCTTGACATGTTCGGGCCGTTCTTTATCATAAGTCGGCGCATAAAACTCGCGGGCTTTATAATAGCCCGGATGTTTCATGTTAATGATCCCGGGTGTAGGCATGGAAATTTGCGAAAAACCACTGCTTCCCTGGCGGGTGTAAATGGCCACTACGCCATTTATTCCTTGTGAGCCGTAAAAAGTTGCTGAAGCGCCTTTCAAAACATCAATAACGGCCACATCATTCGGATTGATGGTTGCGACTGTTTCAGCGTCCATTGGGATCCCGTCCACCAATACCAAGGCAGCAGCCCCCTGACCCGACACGCCTCTTATCGTAATAATTTCATCAGGAAAAGTACCTTGCACCCGAACGCCCGGATACCGACCGCGGATAAGCTGGAAAATATCCGTAGCTGTGCTGGCATAGGAGACCGAGTCAAGGATCATGCGGTGGTCGGGTTCAAGGTATCGGGCATTGGCAATTTCTATTTCGGGTGAAGCTTCTTTGCGCTGGGCCTTCACTACGATGGCATCCAGATCAATCGTCCACTGTGCATAGGAGGAGTCAATCACATTGATCCTTTTTTGGTCTTCCAGAAAATTACTGAGTACTCCTTCTTCCGGAATGGGATAACTGAATTCACCTTCCCGGCTTGCCTTGTGCGACCGCCAGGGTGATAAAACGATGTCTACATTCCGCTTACCATCAGGACCGAGTTGGTTAGGATTGCTATTTTGTTTTTTCTTCTTTTTATTATCCTCCTGGTGAAGGTTCGCTTGTAAAATAATATCTGTCGTATCCTGAAAATCGAGGCCCAAAAACAGGAATTCTCCATTTTCTTCGGTCTGCACCTGATCCATTACAAATTCACTGCCCATAACAGAAATGAACACATCAGCTGTTACGGCCTTGTTATTATTCACCCATTTCGTAGCGGTTCCCTCCAGGGCAAAGCCCTGCTCAAGCGGATGATTGATGACAGGGAAGTTATCTGCCAGCAAGCCCGGCCAGTCGAAGCGTCGCCAGCCCTGAGTCATCATCAAAAGATCTAGTACCATTCTTCGGCCGGCCGAAAAATCTTCGAAGTAATAGCCGGGGTTTTCAATCCGTCCTTTTAGATCAGAATTCAACAACAAATAGGTCCGAATATCTTCTCCATACTCCGGCAGATAAGTAGAAGCTTCGTCTGTTACAGCAACCGAAAGATTTCCCTGTAAAGGCTGCTTTTGCCAATTTTTCAGGTCGATTTCTAATTCTACCTTTGTGCGGGGATCGTACTCGGCAGCAGAGGTTCTTATCATACAATCCGCCTGATTGGCTTCATTATTTATAAAAACAAGCCGCTCGCACACTGCCTGGCCCTGGCCGCTAAAAAGAGTAAAATGGGCAATCCCATTTGGTAGTTCTGAGGTATTGAGCTCCCCTTCAAAAGCATTCTCCCCGGCTTTACCTTCCAAAATTCCAAAAACATTACCTCTCATATGGCCAATAGCCACTGCATCATCTAAGCCTTCCGGAATATTGCTCTGCACTCTAATCTTCAGAGCGCCCTGCTTACGAGTATCTATCTTCAATACATAACCTTGTCGTTGTACAACAGGAAGTTCAAAGGTTTTTACCAATACGCCCTGGCTGACTTCAGCCGTATACTGCTGCCCTGCCTGGGGAGTGAAACTGAAAAAGCCCATTCCGAACTTCAAACTTTTAAAGAAAGCCACTTGCCGGCCGCTTTGATCCAGGATCTTTCCTTCCACATCCACACTTTGCCCATCTGCTCCTACTGCTTTTACCGCCACCGTTGAGGACAGGCCGTCGACCAGATGGCCACCTTCAGGGAAAAATTGAGCTATGAATTCATTAGAGGCCATCTTCCCGGTCTCTTCACTTTGTACTTCATAGGGGTCAAACACCTGAAAAGTCCTTTTAAAGAAAAAGGCATCATCAAAATTGCGCATATAATTGGTATAGGCGCGCAGGGTATAAGTGCCGGGAGACAGGTCGATGTCCAAGACAAAGTCGCCGGCTCCTCCTCCCTGCTCTATTTTGATGTTTCGGGTGGCCAGGATACTTTGGTTGGGATCTACAAGGTCTACGTAGACGATGTTACTCGCAGCATTCGGAAGATGTAGTTCTCCCTCTACGAGGTAAGTTTTAAACCAAATAGTTTCGCCCGCAGAATAATGCGGCTTATCAGTATGTAGGTATACTTTCTCTTGTGGCCGGAGAGTTTTGAATTTTTCCAATTGCTGCTGCACCTTTTGGATCAAATCATCATTCCAATGCAAAAAGGAGGTGAGGCCAAATAACAAAAGCAACAACAAAACAGATCTAAGCTGGGATTTCATAAAAATGGCTTTTTGATTTTTTAAGGACATTCTAATTTAGAGTTATCTGTGATTTTTTCAAAAGGTTAACCTATTTTAGACCATTGCCAGTAGCAATGTTTTCCAAAGGATGGCATTAAAAAATCGTAAAGTATGAAACAACCTCTCCTTTTCTGTTTAGTCTTATTCATGAGCCTGGGTTTTATAAAAGCCCAACCCGTTATCACAAATGAAGTATTCCCTCAAATCGGGGACAGCATTTCTTATGCAATTGATAATTCACCTGAAAACATTCAATTAACAGCCTCTGGGGAAGCTCAAGTGTGGGACTACTCCAGTCTGAAAAGCGATTTTTTTGTTCAGCAAATTTTTGAAACCCCTGATTCGGGAGTGGGTTTTTCGCTTTTCCCTGAGGCGACGCTGCTTTCTCGCATTGCGCAGAATGTAGAAAGCTATTGGCGGGTAACTGACAATCAAATCGAATTGCTGGGAGCCTACGGAGAGGATCCTATTGGCCTGGGAGTCATTTTTTCAAGTCCGTTTGTACCTCCATTAGTAGAGATCAGCACTCCATTGAATTATCTGGACACGCTGGAATACAGTTCTTCTTTTGTGGTGCCTTTTGCTACCGAAAATTTGCCAGATACCATTGTGGCCATGCTCCCTATTGCCCCCGACTCCTTCAGGATACGAACAAACATTCAAAGGCTCGATATTGTGGATGCCTGGGGCAGCCTGCAATTACCAGAAGAAACCTTTGAAGTATTAAGGCAAAAAAGGCTGGAAATAGCCAATATCAGAGTAGATGCCAAAATTATTTTTCTGGGATGGCAGGATGTTACAGAGGCCATCATCCCGCTTCTGATGGGGTCTCAGCTTCAGAGCGACAGCCTCCTGACTTACCGCTTCTTATCGAACGAGGCCAAAGAGCCGGTCCTGATCTGTAGCATGGATAGCACCGGACAAAGCATTGCCAGTGCTCAGTTCAAAAGTCGCTTGATACCGACGGATGTAGAAGAAGAAGTATCTCCTGTTGCCCATCTCTCGGTTTTCCCCAACCCCGCCAGTGATTTCATACAAATAGATATCCGGGAAGTTCCCACCGGACAGTATTCCTTACAGCTTTTTCACTACAACGGTCAAATGATACATCAAGAACGCTTTTGGATGAGTGGTCATACTACTCAAAGGCTTTCTGTAAATGGGCTCGAGCCTGGTTTTTATATAGGTATTTTAAAAAATGTGGATACCGGAAAAACAATGAGTCGTCCTTTTCTATTGATAAAACAATAGTATAAGCAGATGCTTGCTTGTGGCGGCGGCCACAAGCAAGCATCTAAAAGGAAACTTTTTATTTATGCCGCAGCAAGAACTAATCAAAAAAGGAGACGCCTGGTTTGAGCAGATGGGTTGGGAGCCCTTCCCTTTCCAAAGGCAAGCCTGGCAAGCCTATCTAGAGGGCCGAAACGGGCTGGTCAACGCCCCTACTGGCAGCGGCAAAACCTATTCCCTGGTCATCCCTATTCTACTTGAGTTTATCCAAAATCACCCCACCGATCCCGAAAGGTCCGGCAACGGCCTGCAAGCCATTTGGATCACCCCTATCCGGGCACTGGCCAAAGAGATCCAGGGCGCTGCCCAGCGAGCGTTGGACGGCCTGGGCCTTAATTGGGAAGTAGCCATCCGCTCAGGAGACACTAAAACCAGCGAACGCACTAAGCAAAAAAAGTCACCCCCCGAAATATTGATCACCACCCCAGAGAGTTTGCACCTTTTACTGGCATCCAAAGGATATCCCCGTTTTTTTAAAAACCTAAAAGCGGTAGTCGTAGATGAATGGCATGAGCTAATGGGCTCCAAGCGCGGCGTACAGATGGAATTAGCGCTATCTCGCCTAAAAGGCATGCTGCCTCCATTAAAAGTTTGGGGGATCTCCGCCACCATCGGCAATATGGACGAAGCGCTCGAGGTCTTGATGGGGCAACATTCGGAATTCTATACAGTAGTCCGGTCTGACATTCAAAAATCGATAGAGGTGGTCTCCGTTTTACCTGACGAAATAGAGCGTTTCCCTTGGGCCGGGCATTATGGTACCAAGTTGGTCGAAAAGGTAGTTCCCATCATCCAAGAAAGCAGGAGTACCTTAATCTTCACCAATACAAGAGCCCAGTGCGAGATCTGGTATCAAAACCTACTGGACATGGCCCCCGAATTGGCCGGCGCCATTGCCATGCACCATGGCTCTATTTCCAGAGAGCTTCGAAACTGGGTAGAAGATGCCTTGCATGAAGAAATCTTGAAGGCCGTGGTTTGCACTTCCAGCCTGGACCTCGGCGTAGATTTCCGGCCCGTCGAAACGATCATTCAGATCGGTAGCCCTAAGGGCGTTGCCCGCTTTATCCAGCGTGCCGGGCGCAGCGGACACCAGCCGGGCGCCTTGAGTCGAATTTATTTTGTTCCCACTCATTCGCTCGAATTGATGGAAGGAGCCGCATTGAGAACAGCGGTCAAAGAAGGCCGGCTGGAAAGTCGAATCCCCTATATCCGTTCCTTTGATGTGCTGTTGCAATACCTCGTTACGCTGGCCGTTTCGGAAGGTTTTCGTCCTAAGGAAATTTTCCGGGAGGTTACATCTACTTATTCGTTCTCTAGCATTACGGAAGAGGACTGGGCCTGGATGCTCGACTTTATCACCACAGGAGGGGATAGTCTGAATGCATATGACGAGCACAAAAAAGTAATCGTGGAAGACGGCATCTATAAGGTAGTTAGTAAACGGGTCGCCATGCGGCATCGGCTATCCATCGGTACCATTGTAGGTGATTCCAACTTGCTGGTTAAATATTTGAAAGGAGGGCGGATCGGCACCATAGAAGAATGGTTCATCGCCCAACTCAAGCCCGGTGATGTGTTCTGGTTTGCCGGGCGGAGCCTCGAATTGGTGCGCATCAAAGACATGACGGTGCAAGTAAAGAAAAGCCATAAAAAAACGGGCAAGGTACCTTCCTGGCAGGGAGGGAGAATGCCTTTGTCTTCCCAGCTGGGTATTTTTTTACGCAAAAAAATGCAGGAAGTCGCCCTGAGTCAGTTCGAGGACATTGAGCTGAAAAAACTTCAACCCCTGATAGAAACCCAGCAGGAACGCTCACACGTTCCCCAGGAAGACGAGTTGCTGATCGAATATTTTAAGAGCAAGGAAGGTTATCACTTGCTGATCTATCCTTTTGAGGGAAGGTATGTACATGAAGGTATGGGATCCCTGCTGGCCTACCGGATTTCCAAGTTAAAACCCATCAGTTTTTCCATAGCGATGAATGATTATGGATTTGAGCTGTTATCGGATATAGAGATCCCTGTAGAGGAAGCCCTGGAGACCGGCCTGTTTCAAACTCAAAATCTTACGAATGATATCCAAGCCAGCATCAATGCAGCTGAACTGGCCAAGCGACGTTTTCGGGATATAGCCGGTATAGCGGGCTTGGTGTTCAAAGGCTACCCAGGGAAACCGAAAAAAGACCGGCATTTGCAATCTTCCTCACAGTTATTTTTTCAGGTGTTCTCGGATTATGAGCCAAATAATTTGTTGTTGAATCAAGCCTTCGATGAGGTCATGACTTTTCAGCTGGAGGAAGCCCGCTTGCGGGAAGCGCTGGGCCGGATAGGCCGGCAGCGCATTTGTTTGACGTGCCCGCAGCGGGCTACGCCCTTTTCCTTTCCGATTATTGTGGATAGATTGAGGGGGCGCCTGACGTCGGAGAAACTGGAGGATCGGATCAGGAAGATGAAATTGCAGCTGGTTAAGTGAAATGACATATTTGGCAGAAGGTAGAAAGTAAAAGGATCGGAAGATGTCCTCAAGCAGATTGGTCCTTCTACTTTCTGCCTTTCGCCCTCTACAATATATTGGTGAATATGAAAGAAAAAAGCGAAGAAAATTGGTTGACTGCAACAATCGCCGGAGAACGACTTCTGCTGCACCCTTTCTGTGGTGTTTACTGGAAAAAAGAGAAGGTACTTTTAATAGCGGACCTGCACCTGGGAAAAGCTGCGCATTTTCGCCGGGCCGGACTGCCGGTGCCCGCTGAAGTCAGTCAATCTAACTGGGAGCGATTGATCGCCCTGCTGCTCGATTTTGATCCGGAGAGAGTGTTGTTTCTTGGCGACTTATTTCACTCAGATTATAATAGTGAGTGGGAAGAATTAGCCGACCTCATCCGACAGTTCAGTCATATTGATTTTGAGTTGGTTATTGGCAATCACGATATTCTCGACCATCAGAACTATGAGCAGGCAGGCCTGTTGATGCATGGCACGGCCTTGATCATGCCCCCCTTCATTTTCACACACGAACCTACTTTTGCACAGGATCAAAACTTGTACAACCTGGCCGGGCACATCCATCCATGCGTAC
>JAUIKE010000006.1 GCA_030430845.1 Bacteroidia bacterium
CTATAAATAAGCGGGTGATTTTTATGGGTTTAAATTAGAGAGCGGTCTCATATAAAACAAAAGCCCTTGCAAGTCAACAACTTGCAAGGGCTTTAAAAGTACCCGGAGCGGGAATCGAACCCGCACGGCCGCAATGGCCACAGGATTTTCTTACCATCTACAGCTTTCGCTGCTGCCGACAATATCGTCAGCATTTGTGGTCTGGACTATCTCTTCAACCTGTCAGTTGCCAGTTATTAGTTGTCAGTTGATAGGGAAAGTCCGATCAACGAACAACCAGGAACGAACAACCAATTTAGCTGCCTGCCGTCTAGTCTCTACACCTTCTCCGTACGCCGTAGCCTTTGCGAAGGCGTACCGGAACTTGGCTCGGGATTGCCATACCGGATATTTTATTTGGCCAAAGGCCAACATCCAGCGTCAGGTTTCCCCGAATTTGACAGGTTCTACTCCAAGGATTTCTCCAAGGGCACTCAAATTAGCTTAAGTCCTGCGTGTCTACCAATTCCACCACCCGGGCGTTTGATTGGTATTCGAGCGGATGACGAGATTCGAACCCGCGACCTCAACCTTGGCAAGGTTGCGCTCTACCAGCTGAGCTACATCCGCTTGTTGCTTTCAAAAGCAGGGCAAATTTACATACATTGATTCGATTTTGTCAAACTTCTGCGCCTGTTTTTTATAAATAATTGCTATCCTCTTTTTAATTACCTGATTATGGGAGCATTAGTTCCCATAGAATTTTTACACAACCCCCACCTAACTCTCCAACTTCCTCTTTATATAATAATACGTCTCAATCTGCGAGCGAATCGCGAGGTCAGACTCATTCTTCCGATACGTATTCGTCAAGCCCTGATCCAACTCCCGAGCTTTTACATTATCCGTCAATTGAATGTTGATGTAATCCCGAATCTCTTTTTTGATCTGTGGGTCAAAAATGGGGAAGGCCGTTTCTACCCGGTAATTCAGATTGCGGACCATCCAGTCGGCCGAGGAGAGATACATCAGTTCATCGCCTTTGTTGTGGAAAAGGAAGACTCGGGCATGTTCCAAAAATCGATCCACAATACTGATGGCTTCTATATTTTCACTGATACCCTTCACGCCGGGAACCGGACTACAGATTCCTCTGATAATCATCTTGATCTGAACACCGGCCTGACTGGCTTCATACAATTTTTCGGTGATCGGGCGGTCCTGAATACTGTTCATCTTCAGGATGATCTGGGCGGGTCGGCCTGCCTTGGCCTCCTCGATTTCCTGCTCGATGAGGGATTCGAGCTCGGTCCGTAAGTTGAACTGCCCGACCAGCAGATGCTCAAAGCTTTGCATGGGGACTTTGACGGTTTCCAAAAAAGAAAAGACCCTCGTGACCTCACTCACCAGACGTTCGTCGGTGGTGAATAAACCAAAATCGGAATAAACTTTAGCCGTTACCTCATGGAAATTACCGGTAGAGAGGTAACTGTAAAAATGTGGTACCCCTTTCTCCATCCTACGGATGAGGGCAATTTTCGCGTGTACCTTCACACCCGGGAAGCTGTAATGCACCGTCACGCCGGCTTGTTCCAGCTTTTCTCCCCATCGAAGATTGGCCTCTTCATCAAAGCGAGCTTTTACTTCTATAAAAACAGAAACTTGCTTGCCGGCCTTTACCGCATCCATCAATGCAGTCATGATCCTGGATTTGCGAGCCACCCGGTATTGTGTGATCTTGATGTGTGTGACGTCCGGATCGGCCGCTGCCTCTTCAAAAAAGCGGACGACCGATTCGTAAGAATGATACGGGACGTGGATTAAGTGATCTTTTCCCTTAATTGCAGAGAAATAATCTTTCGCATCCTCCAATGGGGTGTAAGGCAGGGGAGGGAGTGGTGGATTTTTCAGATGGCTCATCCCAAAATCGGGAAAACTGAAAAAATCAAAATTATTGTGATAGCGCCCCTCCCGAAGAATATCATATTTTTCTAACTCAAAGGTTTCCATCAAAAACTCCAATAACTCCTTGGGCATTTCCCGGTCATAAACGAAACGAGAGGCCGGCCCGACCTGCCGTTTGGTCAAACTGGAGCGGATCTTTTGGATCAGATCTCCCGAAAACTCATCATCTATGTACAATTCGGCATCCCGGGTGAGTTTGATCGAAAAGGTATCCAAAATGTTGTAGCCGGGAAACATGGTTGAGACGTTATGCCGAACTATGTCATCTAAAATAATCAGATCGTGTGTTTCGCCACTCGAAGGAAGTTGGATAAAGCGCGGTAAGTAATTGGAAGGGATCGTCACCAGCGCATATCGATCGGCCCCTTTCGGATCATCCTTGGGCTTCATCCATAAGGTTAGGTACAAGGCGGCATTGTTCAGGAAAGGACGGATCTTATGTTTGACTAACAAGACCGGCTGTACATATGGCAGCATGTGATCATTGAAATAGTTTTCTACAAAAATGACCTGTTCGTCGCTAAGGTTAAGCCGTCGTAAAATGCGGATATTGTGATCCTCCAACTCTGGTATGATGGTGTTTTCAAACAGATCACTGAACACTTCCTGCTGCCGGTTAACGATTCTCTGGATCTCCTTGACGGTTTGTTTTGGCGAAATCTCCAGTTCCTTTTTTGTTTTTTTTCCTACCCGCAAAAGGTTTCTGTGGTTGGCCATCCGGACCCGGAAAAATTCGTCCAAATTTGAGGAGTAGATCGCCAGGAATTTAATCCGCTCAAATAGCGGAACGGTAGGGTCCATAGCTTCCTGCAAAACCCGGTAATTGAAAGATAACCAACTGACATCCCGATGGATAAAGGGGATCTTATCATTGGTATACATGAGTTCCTGATGCGGTTTGATGTTGGCTGTCGTCACAGTAGATTATTAGTTGGTGGTTAATATATTGGTTCAGGGTTCAGGGTTTTGGGTTCAGAGTTTTGGGTTCAGGGTTCAGGTTTTTTTAGATTATAGTTCGGTACAAGCTATAAACTCTGAACCCTGAACTATGAACCAAATTAAAACAGAGACATTTGTTGTCCTTCCTGATTGTCCGGGTCTTCTAATTTTGGACCGCGCACCTTAATATCGGGAAAATCGCTTAGTTTTTTTAGGATGTAAGCTGCTAATTCGGGGGCCTGAATATTATCGGGTTCGTGCGGGAAAAAATAGATGGTTACTAATCCTTCCTGCTGCCAATTTCGGATGCGTTCAATCCAGGCGTCAATTCGGGAAAAATCGGTCGGGTGCAGCCCATTACCCACAAAGCGCACCATGGCAGTAGGGGTGGTCAGTCGCATATGGAGTACATCTCTACGGCCGGCTACATCGGTGATAACTGGAGAAACATGATACTTTTCCAGTAATTCAAAAAGTGCTGATTGATGGTCTGGGTGATTAAACCAGCTTTCGTGTCGCAGTTCAACAGCCAGCGGAATGTGGTTGGGAAAATGTTGTAGAAACTTTTCCAGCAAAGCCAGGCGCTTATAATCGAAGTAGGGAGGGAGTTGCATAAAACAACATCCCAGTTTTTCTTTTAATTCCTGAATATTCTCGCAGAATTGAATTAATGAATCGCTCCCTACACCTAAATTTCGACTGTGGCTGATACTCTGCGGTATTTTTGGGCAAAACTTAAAATCGGCTGGCGTTTCGTTCCTCCATTTCAAAATAGTTTCTTCCGTAGGAATGCGGTAATGAGTTGTATTGAGCTCGATGGAATTGAATTGCCGGCCGTAAGCTCTTAGGAAGTCTTTGGTCTTCGCATTGGACGGATAAACCTTTCCCACCCATTCTTTCATGGACCAACCTGTACAACCCATGTAAAATTGCAATTGCCCCGTTTTTAAATTGTATCTTTTTAAAAGCCGGACGTTTTCTTCCGGATCTGGTGGCAGGCTAAAATCTACTTTTTCTATGTTCTGTAACTTCCCGAATTTCATAAGTTCCCGACATGAGTTGAATACAAAACGAATGTACAAAATTTAACGTTTATCTGCTTGTTTAGTTTTTTTCATATTGTAAAAAGTACACTTACCTTTATTCTTATTTCGCATTACCAATTTAATACCTATATTCGCTTTGGACGGTTTTCGAACCGTTTTGGGACTGTCTTATCCATACGGGTTCGCCAGCCAATAATATTCTTTCCTGCCGGCCGGCCGGCGGGTAGGAGGCGGTTATTGATGAAAAACGAAGTTTTTCATCAATAACCGCCTCCTAAAAAAAATATATGGGGGGTCGAATCCGCTAGAAGCGGAGGAGACAGTACCATAGGATATTTTTAAACACACACTAACCAAATGATCCTAAGAATCATTATTATCCTGGGCTGCGTCCTTTTTTTTATTAATGGATGTAGCAGCCTGGTTTCCAGTCTTGTGGGAACTCATAAATTGCGTACCATGTCCATGGAAGATGTTCGACAGACCGGATTGGGGGATGCTGATTTTGTGGCCATCACTGGGACCTGGTCCTCCGGAGATTATATTTACGAACCTCATCGCAATGCTTCCTGGCCAGGCTTTGTTCAGTGGCCGGTTCTGGAGGCTTCACAGATTGATTCCCTGGAAAAAGGCCGGTCTGTTACTGTAAGTGTGTATGCCTGGACAAAGCAATATGAGAAAGATTGTGTTGAAGCCCGGAATTGTGTTCAAAAAGGGCCGGTTGAATTGAAAGGTTTAGTCAGGCCATTGAATAAAAAATTCAATAAAATGGATACTTTCCCGGACCAGAAATACATCATGGCAGAGCATCCGGTTTTTATTGAATACAATCGTCAGCCCTTGGCCTGGTATTGGAATCTGGCTATAATGACCGGAGCAGCTGCTGTAGTTTTACTATTGGAGCGCTGGAGAGTCCGAAAAGAGGGAAGGGCACAAAAGATATAAGCCTTCTCTGCATCCCGAAGTAATAAAGTGTTTACCTTTAAAAAAGATCCTTAAAACATAAACAAAACACCAACGATTATGGCAACAGCAAAGCGCAAACATATTGTAGCGGGCAATTGGAAAATGAATAAGAGTTATGATGAAGGAAGGGACCTTGTGAAATCAATTGTTGAGAACTTACAGAACACAGATGTGATGGTTATTCTTTGTCCACCATTTATACATCTGTACAATGCCCATGCCAAGACTAATGACATGGCCAACTTATTTATTGGTGCCCAAAACTGCCATCAGGAAGTAAGTGGAGCCTACACGGGAGAAGTTTCCGCTGAGATGGTCAAATCAACCGGCGCTTCTTTTGTGATTCTGGGGCATTCAGAACGCAGAGCCTACTATAATGAGACGGATGAGCTAATCGGTCAAAAAGTTAAAGCGGCTTTGGCGAATGGTTTGCAACCTATTTTTTGTTGTGGTGAACTACTGGAAGTCAGAGAAGCCGGTAAGCATGAAAAACTGGTTGAAGAGCAAGTAAAAAAAGCACTCTTCGATCTGGACGAGGTAGATATTAAAAAGGTAGTGATTGCTTATGAGCCGGTTTGGGCGATCGGAACCGGAAAAACCGCATCTCCCGAGCAGGCCCAGGAAATGCATCATCACATTCGTCAGTTGGTGGATAAAAAATATGGAAAAGCGGTAGCAGAAGGAATGAGCATTCTTTACGGAGGTAGTGTAAAACCCGCTAATGCCAAAGAGATCTTTGCCCAGCCGGATGTGGATGGCGGACTGATCGGCGGAGCTTCCCTGAAATCCGCTGACTTTTTAGCAATTGTTGATAGCTTTTAAGATGGTTTCAGTGTTTCCTGTGGCGACAGCCACAGGAAATGCTAAAATAAGGTTTGAAGCTTACCAATCCCTCCATTTTATTTCGGGCTTGGTAATCTTCCCCTTCCCCGTCCGCTGAAGCCTTGGCGAAAGCGGACCGCCCTTCGTCCTTCGCCCTTCGTCCTTCGTCCTTCAAAAAGTATCACTTATTTGTGTAAAAAACAGGCTTGTGTCCTCTAATTAATAAACAAATTTGTTAGATTTGTTAAATGACAGGTATTTCCATGGATTAAAGGTCCACTACTCGTCAACCGCTCTTTTCCTCATAACCACAAGCACTGCCACATGAATAGTATTGTAACACAGCGTTTTATTAAATGCCATGATAAACTGAGAGCTGAAAACCGGGTGCGTTCCAGCCGTCAGTTTGCTTTGTCGCTGGATTATTTGCCGCAAAGTTTAAGTGAGATACTGAAGGGGAGAAGAGATGTTACCATAGAATTATTGAGGAAGGCGGTGGAGAAATACAAGATCAATCCGGTATTCGTTTATACCGGGGAAGGTCCGATGTTTATGAGCGAGGAGGACCACACCAGCTTTCGCTTGCTTACCATTGTTACGAATACAGAAGAAGATGAGCGCATTGTGCATGTACCGGTGCCGGCCCAGGCAGGTTATGCAGGTGAATTATCCAACCCTACTTTTATCCAGGATTTACCGACGTATACATTGCCGGACTACAAGTACAAAGTTGGAACACATCGCTCTTTCGACGTGGCCGGTGATAGTATGGAACCCACGCTGTTTGAGGGAGATAAGGTGGTATGCAGCTTTGTAGAGCCGGCCCTGTGGGAAACTTCTCTCAAGGATAATTATGTGTATGTGGTGGTGACTCGGGCAGATGTGCTGGTAAAAAGAATAACCAACAAAATTAAAGAAGAAAAACGCCTTGAATTGGTATCCGACAACCAATATTACGATCCGTATACCGTGAATATCAACGATGTTAGAGAAATGTGGTATGTGCGGGCAAAGGTCAGTCCTTTCTTACCCTCTCCTCAAAATATTCAAAACTATCTGATAGACGAGATCCGTGAATTGAAGCAAACGCTCAAACAGCAAACAGAATTAATTAAAGCCTTGAATCAGACGGTTCGGGAATCTACCCGAATGAAGTAAGGAGAAGCCTGTTGTATTATCGTTTGTCTAGCAATTCAAGTATTTCAAGGAAAAAAGAAGCAGCTTACAGTAAAATTTTTCATTTTACCTGGAAATCGTAATTGTACAGCAAAATATCAAACATGAAAAAACATACCATAAAAGGAACCGTCAATTACCATAATCTGGAAGGTGGATTTTGGGGTATCACCGATGCAAGTGGTGGCAAATGGCTTCCGGTCAACTTGCCTGAGCAGCTAAAGATGGAAAACCGAATGGTCAAAGTGAAGGTGAAAGAACTGGATGAGGAAAGCATGATCATGTGGGGAACCTTAGTGAAGGTTATTTCTTTTGAAACCATAACCCCCTAATTTAAAGAGTGGGACCGGCCCGCGGGCCGGTCCCACTCTAATTTTTACCTGTTTTTCAACCAGGCTGTTTCCTGAGTTTTAAATGACTTCAGTTGTTTTCGATCTTTCATTAACAAGTGCAGTCCTATTTGAGCTGCGATGGCAGCCTCCTCTTCACTTTGAATTTTTAATGCTTCCGGCGTAAAGTAATTTTTCACGAAGTGTGTATCAAATTGCCCGCTGGTAAAAGCTTCATGTTGACAAACAAAGGTGCCAAAAGGCAGGGTGGTAGCTACTCCGTCGATCTCGTACATCTGAATGGCTTCGATCATCCGCTGTATAGCTGCTTCTCTGGTATCCCCATAGGTGATTAGTTTAGCGATCATTGGATCATAGTAGATCGGGATATCCATTCCTTCTTCATATCCATCGTCCAATCGAATATTCTCTCCTACCGGACGTCGGTACACTTGTAAGTTACCAACCGAAGGTAAAAAGTTGTTGAGTGGGTCTTCTGCATATACCCTTAACTCAACGGCATGCCCCTTAATTTGGAGGTCTTCCTGTGAAAAGGAAAGCGGCTGATTACGTGCAATCTTTATTTGTTCTTCAACGAGGTCAACGCCGGTTACCCATTCGGTTACAGGGTGTTCTACCTGAAGGCGGGTATTCATTTCCAGAAAGTAATAATTCATATCCGCATCCATGAGGAATTCTACCGTACCGGCACCTACATAATCGCAGGCCTTTGCTACATTAACGGCATCCTGGCCCATGGCGGACCTTATTTCTGGCGTTAGAATAGCGGAGGGGGCTTCTTCGACGACCTTTTGATGGCGGCGCTGGATGCTGCACTCTCGCTCAAAGAGGTGTACCACATTACCGTGCTGATCAGCCAGTACCTGAATTTCAATGTGGCGGGGAGAACTGACATATTTTTCGATAAATACGGAGCCATCACCAAAAGCTGATTGAGCCTCACTAATGGCCCGCTTCATTTGTTCTTCCAGTTCCTCTTCATTTTCCACGATGCGCATTCCTTTACCGCCACCACCGGCGGATGCTTTGATCAGAATGGGAAATCCGATTTTTTTGGCAATGTCCATAGCTACCGATGGGTCATCAACGGCTTCATCAATACCCGGGACCATAGGAATGTCGTATTTCTTGACAGCATCTTTAGCGGCTAATTTACTACCCATCACTCGGATAGCATGAGGTCTGGGACCGATAAAGATCAGGCCGTTATCGGTGACTGCTTGAGCAAACTGAGCATTTTCACTTAAAAAACCATAGCCTGGATGGATTCCATCTACATTCAACTCTTTGGCCACTTCAATAATTTTGTTCATGTTCAGGTAAGACTGGCTGGAAGGAGCCGGGCCGATGCAAACGGCTTCATCTGCAAAGCGAACGTGTGGAGAAAAACGGTCGGGTTCAGAGAAAACAGCTACGGTTTGGATTCCCATTTTACGGGCTGAGCGCATGACCCGTAAAGCAATTTCACCTCGGTTGGCAACAAGTATTTTTTTCATAGTAAAGTTGGTTTTATCGTTAGAGCTAAGATAAGATATTTAGGTCAAGATAAAAGTTAGAAAGAGGTTTTCTATAAGCAGAATTTAAGGCTTTTGGAAGTGTAAAAAAGAGAAATTATACACCAAAGGAGTAAGAGAATTAATCTGTAGTTTTAGATTAATCCTGAAGATTTTATCATTTTTCGAAAAAAAGGGGCGGATTCTTTGCAAATTTTCACTCTGAGAGCAAAGAAAATGTTAAAAAGGTGTATGGGGAAGTACATTTTTGAGCAAACAATGCCCCAAATTTTTCATTTTTTATAATAGATTCTATTTTTACACTTTTTTGAACCAAAAATATACACAAATCATGAGAAGTTTGACCGTGCTTTTATTTTTGCTAGGATTTGCAACGATGAGTTTTGCCCAGGAAGAGGCCTCTGCAGCCAGCTTATATAATGACGGATTAGCTAAATTGAAAGCTAAAGATTATGCATCTGCACTTCCTTTAATGGTAAAAGCTATTGAAACAGCAGACCCTGAATCTGAAACCGATGCAAAAGTAATTGGTTATGCCAAGCGAAATGGTGCCATTGCGGCTTATTATGTGGGTGGAAAACACCGCAAGGCTAAAGAATATGATGCCGCTATCGATGCTTTCAAAAAGGGAATGGATATGAATCCTGATTTTTACGCTAATTACATTGGCTATGCTCAGGCTCTGGATGGCAAAGGCGATGACATGGAAGCTGTCAAGGCATATGTTGGGGCTGCAAAAGTAGCTGCCAAGTCTCCTAAACAAAAGAGCAAAGCAGAAGATTACATTTCTGCAGCCGAAACTAAAATCAAAAATGCGACCATTAAAAAAGAGTATGATACTTCTATCTCTTTAGGTAAGGCTTACATGGAAGCGAGAGGAGAGGAAGTAGAAACCTATTCTCCACGATTCCACTACTACTTTGGATCTGCATTGAAAGAGAAAGGCGAAGTAAGCGAGGCACTGGCTCACGCGGATAAAGCTATTTCTGCAGTAGCGGAAGGAGAAGATTCCAGCAGATATTATCTGCTGAAAGGCGAATGCCACCAGTCTCTCGGACAGAAAGGTGAAGCGATCGAAGCTTACAAAATGGTAAAATCCGGAGATTATAAGAAAGTTGCTGACTATAATATCCAGCAACTATCCAAATAAAAAAAAAGAAAGTGCCCATTTGGGCACTTTCTTTTTTTTTAACTTTCTTCTGCGGGATCCGCTGCCAAGGTAAACTTCCTTGTCACCGGATTGAGTGGTGTATCCACTTTGCTTCCCTCTGAGTCAACGAGGGTGAGCGTGATCGTGTTTTCTCCCATAGGTAAGCCCTCAATGTAGTAAGGCTGCCAGCTGTTTATCATGTGCTCCTCTCCATTGATCTCTGCTTTTACCAGGTAGTCGCTTCCCAGTGTAGCATTCAGCAGATAAAAGTCCAGCATGACCTTTTTGGTGTCCTTTTCTCCTACATAGGTCCCTTTAGGGCGGCTGTAAAACAGCATAGGCTCCGTAATGTCCTCCATTTCAGCAATAAAACCTTCTACTACTTCTATTTTTTTGGCCAGATGCGCTTCCTTCGTTTTGATGCTTTCATGATAAGAACGCGAGAGAAAAGCCAACATATAGTGTTCTCCCTCGTCCAGGTCATAGCTAAAACTAGGCGTATATTTGGCCGCATAAGGTTCATTGTTTAAAATCAAATGGATGTGCTGGCCTTCTGCGGAATTGGCACACATTTTTTGAGGGGCATCTTCTGTTTGTGCTCCCAACTCGTAATTGGAAACCTCAAACTCAAATGATCCTTCCTCATATTTAACATCACTCAAAGTGGCGCCAGGGAACGAGGCCGAAGGTGTAAAAGGCGTCAGCACATATTGTTTAGGAGCTTCTTCCTGCATCTCCTCTGTAGTGGTTTCTTCTTCTGTAGAGGATTCGGTGCCGGAATTTTGACAGGCCGTAAACAATAGAGCTAAGACAAATAGAATACTTAATGTTCTCATTAGTGATCAAATTTTTGTTAAGTTTTGTTCTTGTATGTACATGGGACGCCAAAGCGAAAAATGGGCATAAAAGATGTTTTTGCAGCCCAGTGAGAAAACCTTAAACAACTTCAATATATGAAATAATGGTTTTTTAATACCCACTGGAACAAAAAACTATTAATTGGACTAGAGGCATACTAATAGTAAAAGTAGAATATTGCTACTTTTGTTTAGTGAAGCATAAGGAATTAAATATTATGACTAAAAATCTGATAGAACTCAAAGTTGATGGAATGGATTGCGCCAATTGTGCAGCTGGAATTACCAAATTTCTGCAGCGCAAAGGCCTGGAGGATGTTTATGTGAACTTCCAAACAAAGGAGGTGCGCTTTCAGTTAGGAGAATCGGACTTTACTATTGAGAAAGTAAAGCAAGGCATACAAAAACTGGGTTATACCGTAATCGAAGAAGATCAGCCCGCAGAATGGTGGACACTGGAACGTAAATTATGGATATCCGCTATTTTTACCTTTCCTTTGCTAGCCAATCATTTATTGATGATGGCGGGGTATGCTATTCCTTTACTGGGTAATTTCTGGGTGCAATTCTTTTTGTGTCTGCCCGTCTTTGCGATCGGCTTCTTTCATTTTGGAGCCAGTGCTTTCCGCTCGGTAAGAGCCGGAGTGCCTAATATGGACGTCCTGATCTTTATTGGTAGTACAGCTGCCTTTATCTACAGCTTGATCGGGACCTTAATGTGGGAGGCCAACTACATTTTTTATGAAACCAGTGCGACCATCATTACGCTTGTGCTGGTAGGGAACTGGATGGAACACCGGGCGGTGCAACAAACAACCAACTCCATAAAAGAATTGGCCAAATTACAGGTCGAAGAAGCTAAAAGAATCATGCCTTCCGGTACCATCGTTAAGATTAAAACAGACGAGATCAGAAAAGGACATATCCTACAGGTTAACGAAGGGGACAAGATCCCAACCGACGGGATCCTGCTTAAAGGCAATGCATCCGTAGATGAATCCATGATCACCGGGGAAAGTATTCCAGTTGAGAAAGGTGAAAATGAAAGCTTGATAGGAGGTTCTCTGGTGCTTTCCGGCAATATTCAAATGAAGGTGAGTGCCACCGGAAAGGATACGGTTTTGCAGCAGATGATCGAGTTGGTGAAATCGGCTCAGGAAGATAAGCCGAACATTCAGCGCCTGGCTGATCGCATCAGTGCTATCTTCGTGCCCGTGGTACTCGGAATAGCTTTACTAACTCTTTTACTGGGACATTTTGCCTTTGGGCTTAGTTTCCAGCAAGCCTTAATGAATGCTATTGCTGTATTGGTGATCTCCTGCCCTTGTGCGATGGGCCTGGCCACACCTACCGCAGTTATGGTTGGAGTAGGACGTATGGCCCGAAATGGCATTTTAGTTAAAGGTGGACAAACGGTAGAGGTGTTTTCTAATGTTAAAAATATGGTTTTCGATAAAACGGGAACTCTTACCACTGGTTCTTTCCGAATCAAGGAAATCGATTATTTCACAGAGGATGTCAACAAGGCGAATACCCTCATTTATGTGATGGAACAACGTTCTTCTCATCCGATCGCGGCTTCTTTACTCAAAGAAATGGAACCCAGGGTGAATGGACAGTTGGAAAAATATCAGCATCTGGATATTGTCGAAGAGAAGGGGAAGGGCATACTGGCGCATGATCATCTTGGAAATTCTTTTGAGTTGGGATCTATTCGAATTTTAAAAGAGCCCCAGCCGGAAAAGCCTTATCAGGTGTATCTGACGGAGAATGACCGTCTGATCGCCGCTATTGCATTAGAGGATGAAATAAAAAAAGATGCACCGGAAACCATCCAGTATCTAAAAGACAAAGGCATAAAGAGCATTATCCTGAGCGGCGACAAAAAAGAAAAAACGGCGGATGTATCGGCCGTTCTGGGCGTTGATGAATATTATGCCGAGCAATTGCCTGCTGAAAAGCTGGAAAAGATCGGAACTTTAAGCAAGGAGAGCCAAACAGCAATGGTTGGTGATGGGATCAATGATGCACCGGCCTTAGCCAAAGCTACAGTAGGTGTATCTTTGAGTAACGCCTCCCAGGCGGCTATCCAATCCGCTCAGATCGTTTTGCTGAACGGCAATCTGGAGAAGTTGCAAAAGGCTTTTTCCATCAGCCGGATGACGGTGTCGACCATTAAGCAAAACTTATTTTGGGCCTTTATTTACAATGTAGTCGCTATTCCCATTGCAGCAGTCGGCTTGCTCAACCCCATGTGGGGAGCTTTGTTTATGGCTTTTTCAGATGTTGTGGTGATCGGTAATTCTATTCGTTTGAATTACAAGAAGATTAAATAAGAGCGAAGCATGGAACTGATAAAGGGACAAAAGTCGGCCATACTCGTAGAGCCCACCAGCCTGGTGGGCCGTTTCTGCCTGGATTATTTGCTGGAGCATAAAGCTTATGAGTTAGTGCTGGTTTTTTCCGAAAAAAACAAAAAGCGAGCGCATCCAAAATTGAAATGGGTTAGGATAAACTACAGTAATTTGGATAATCTGATCGATCATGTGAAGGGGCACGATCTTTTTTGGTGCAGAAGTAGTTTCAAAGACTGGGAAGATATCACCGATGCCGGAAGTGTCAGGGAATCCCTTCCTTTTAAATTTGCCTGGGCGGCCCTTCAGAATGAAGTGAGCCAGTTCTTGTTGTTATCCTCCGTTCTTATTGGAAAATCAAGCTGGCTGCCCGTATTAAAACAGCGCATCGAACTGGAAAAATACCTCAAAGAATTACCATTCTGGGCCACCCATATTTTCAAACCTCCGCTTATGGTTGATCAGGGGCCTGCTAATCGATGGGGAGAAGGGATGGCTAAGCGTCTTTCTGATCTTATGGGGGGCGTATTGGATAATTACCGGCCTTTGGAAGCGGAAGTCGTAGCCAAAGCCATGGTAGACAGTGCCCAGCAATTCCACAAGGGCTTGGTCACCTATTCTGCCGAAGATCTTCAAAAACTGGCAGAAGAGTTCTTTCCCAAAACCCCCAGGAAGTTATAATATTATGGAGTTTATGGAGTTTATGGGGTTGTGTAAAAAGTCCTTCGGCCTTTTCACACAACCAATAATATGTTTTTTGGAGGCGGTTTAAAGAAAAAAACAAAGTTTTTTTCTTTAAACCGCCTCCAAAACAAAATTATCTGGGGTGGGTAAAAACGAGGAACGAGTTTTCACACAACCCCATAAACTCCATTCGATAAAATATTATCTTTGCAAAATTTAAAAATTTAAACAGACAATACCACAATGGTCAAACGAACATCCACCATAGAAATAAAAGTAGGATTAGACGAAAACAATGTGCCCGAGCGGATCCAATGGAAGGCTGAAGACAAGGGCAAAAAAGCTACTCCTTCTAAGGCAAAGGCCCTGCTCCTGTCCGTTTTTGATGAGGAGAATCTGGAAACCTTAAAAATAGATCTTTGGACGAAGGAAATGCAGGTCATTGAGATGGATCGTTTTTTTTTCCAGACGATGAGGGCCATGGCTGACACCTATTTCAAGGCCACCCAAAATACGGAGTTAGCTACTGATATGCAGCGCTTTGTACAATATTTTGGCGAAAAAACGGAGATCATACCAAAGGGAGAAAAGTAAACTGAATGTCATCAAAACCCCTTTTTTCTAAATATAGTTTGTCAGATGACAGAAAACCTTTTATATTTGCACCCTGAGCGGCACACGACCAGCTCCCTCTGAACTCCCCCAGGGCGGAAACGCAGCAAGGGTAGGAGGTTGTAGCGGTGCGATGTGTCCGCTCTTCTTGTTTTAGAACATTTCGCCCTTTCATAACATTAACTTAAATAGAACCATTCGAAAATATCGGATGGTTCTATTAGTTTTGGGGTTCTATTTACATTTTCTGCACTTTAAAATTCAATTCAAATGAAATTCTTTATTGATACTGCAAGCCTTGATCAGATCAAAGAAGCCAAAGATCTGGGAATTTTGGATGGAGTGACTACTAATCCGTCGCTGATGGCTAAAGAAGGGATTACCGGATACGATAATATTATGAAACACTACAAGGATATTTGTGACATTGTAGAGGACGGTGATGTAAGTGCGGAAGTCATCTCAACTGATTTCAATGGGATCGTGGAGGAAGGAATGCGCCTTGCGGATATCGCTCCCAATATTGTTGTAAAAGTACCTATGATCAAAGAGGGAATCAAAGCGATTGCCCATTTCACCGAAATTGGCATCTCCACGAACTGCACCCTGGTTTTCTCTGCCGGACAGGCCATTCTGGCCGCCAAAGCCGGAGCGACTTACCTGTCTCCCTTTATTGGTAGGGTCGACGATATCAACTGGGACGGAGTTGGCCTGATTGAAGAAATTGCTGAGATTTATAGCATCCAGGGCTACGAAACCGAGATCCTGGCTGCTTCTATTCGTAATTCTAAGCATATCGTAGATTCAGCCAGAGCCGGAGCGGATGTGGTTACTTGCCCACTGGATGCCATTTTGGGGCTGCTCAAACACCCATTAACTGATATTGGATTGGAAAAATTCCTGGCGGATTATCGCAAAGGGAATCAATAGTCGTTTAAGGGAAAAAGGCAACCGCCTTTTTCCCTTAATTATTAGCTATCGTGCTCACTGATCAACTCTAACACCTGAGCGATTAAGTTATCCACCGCTTTTTTGGGGTCTTTGGAAAATTGCTGGGCCGCCCGGTTAGCAATGATGGTGTTGAACGAGAGACTTCTGTGCCCAAGTAAGTTAGACAGCCCGTAAATCGCTGAAGTTTCCATCTCAAAGTTGGTGATCTTAATCCCTCTGAAATCAAAATCGGCGAAAACGTCTAAATTTTGCATGGGCGAGATGGGATCAAGTCGAATTTTGCGCCCCTGAGGCCCGTAAAAACCAGGTGCAGTCAGGGTGATCCCCTTCCTCACATTTTTTGCCAGACTGAGTAGTAGATGGGGGTGGGCAGCTGCTACATAGGTCGGGTTGGGTAGTCGGATGTGCTGCCGCTCATAATCCTGCCATTTTTTTTGTAACTCTTCCTCTCTTTCATTCAAATCTCTTTGATAGAAAGCCAGCAAATTATCCAGACCAAGGCCAAAGGACGAGGCTACAAAGGTATCAACGGGAATATCTTTTTGGAGGCTTCCACTGGTACCCACCCTGATGAAGTTCAAACTGCGGGTTTGTTCTTTTAACGTACGGTTTTTCAAGTCGACATTCACCAGGGCATCCAATTCATTGATAGCAATATCGATATTGGCCGTGCTGATGCCGGTAGAGAGTACATTGAGCCTTTTTTTTCCTAACCATCCAATATGCGTGACAAACTCACGTTTTTGAACCTTCTTATCGATCCGGTCAAAGTGCTTGGAAATCCTCTCTACCCGATCCGGATCTCCAACCAGAATGATCGTGTCCGCTACATCTTCCGGAAATAGGTCCATGTGGTAAATGCTGCCGTTAGGGTTGAGTACAAAATCAGCTTCTGAAGTTAATCGCATATTTTATGGCTTTATCATTACTTTTTAAAGAGATCTCTTGTTTATTTTTGTTCCTTAAAAGCACCAAATTATGAAAAAAATCTATCACTTATCGACCTGTAATACTTGTAAAAAGATCATTGCTCAGTTGAATAATGGAGAGGGCTTTGAGTTACAGGATATTAAAACAGAAGCCATTACCGAGGCACAGCTGGATTTTCTAAAAGAAAAAGTCGGCAGCTATGAAGACTTGTTTAGTAGAAGGGCTATGAAATATCGTTCGATGAAGTTAAATGAGCGGGAACTTTCAGAAGCTGATTATCGATCACTCATCCTAGAGGAATATACCTTTTTGAAGCGCCCGGTAGTCGTCATCGGAGAAGAGGTGTTTGTTGGCAGCGCCAAAAAGGCGGTTCAGGGGGCCTTAGAAAAGCTAAAGAGCTAAAAAACAAAGAGCATGAT
Organism: Bacteroidia bacterium; assembly: GCA_030430845.1. Lineage (GTDB taxonomy): Bacteria > Bacteroidota > Bacteroidia > Chitinophagales > Saprospiraceae > JANQPA01. Next base: position 16,715 of record JAUIKE010000006.1, read on the forward strand.
CAACAAAGAAAATATTGCCGAATACTTCAAGCAGCTGCAGGATAGCATTTGTGCCCAGCTTGAGAAGGGAGATGGACAGGGTATCTTCCAGGAAGATCAATGGACTCGTGAGGGCGGCGGCGGCGGCCGGTCCCGGGTAATAATGGGGGAACATATTGCGAAAGGAGGTGTGAACTTTTCTGCGGTTCACGGTCCCATGCCGGAAAAAATAAGCAACGCTTTGAAAATTGAGGCGGGGTCTTTCTTTGCCACCGGCGTTTCCATTGTGCTGCACCCGGATAATCCCTGGGTGCCCATCATCCACATGAACGTCCGGTATTTTGAAATGGATAACGGCCTGTGGTGGTTCGGCGGGGGCATTGATCTGACTCCCCATTTTATTGTGAAAGAGGAGGCCCGGTTTTTCCATCAACAGCTAAAAAGCGTTTGTGATCGACACCATCCGGATTTTTATCCGAGGTTTAAAAAGTGGGCCGATGATTATTTTTTCCTGAAGCATCGCGATGAGACGAGAGGGGTCGGAGGCATCTTTTTCGACCGATTGAATGAAAAGGAAGGCCTTACAAAGGAAGCGCTTTTTGACTTTGTCAAAGAGGTCGGCGAAGCATTCGCGCCTGTTTACCTGGCCCTGTTAGAAAAAAATAAGGATAGAGCCTACACGGACTCGGAGAAAAAATGGCAATTACTCAGGCGGGGAAGGTACGTAGAGTTTAACCTGGTTTGGGATAAAGGCACCAAATTCGGTTTGGATACCAATGGCCGTACCGAATCTATTTTGATGAGTATGCCGCCGCATGCGGATTGGGTGTATAATTATCAGCCGGCACCGGATTCCAAAGAAGCAGAGACTTTGTCGCTGTTAAAGAAAAACATAAACTGGTGTAGTTAAATATTTAGGAGGCATTTCGAATTTTTGAGATAATTTATAAAGAGGAGGGGTATATGTTTAGGCTTTGTTGTTCGTTGTCAGTTGCTCGTAACCCACGATTAAACGGACAACTAGCAACGGACAACGAATTGACAATCACGGTTTAGTTGAATTGCTGTTTTTTCTAAAAACTCTTTTTAAAAATAGGACATAACTTATTTTCAATTACACAAAACCGTAATCGGCTCTGTTTGTACCGTATTGCTTATATTCCCGGCCCGGTCGCGCAATTGTATCGTGAAATAGAATTCGTCGGTGGGAAACTGATCATTTGGAAGACAAGCAGGAGCACCGTTAGGGTAGGTACAACAGATTTGAAATGGGGTATTGGGAATTTTTACCGTTATTTCACCGGAAATTCCATTACCGACGCCTTGTGTGGGAAGAATCGGCAGCTTGAAGGTCGTTTGGAAGCCATCCCGGCTGTCGGTAAGAAAGACATCCATAGAGTCGCTCTCAGAGCTTAGGTTGCCATCTCCATCCGTAAAGCCGAAGGTAATCTTTAGGGTATCCGGCTGGGCGTTTTGATTACCCTGTGCAATCGCATTTTTGTTCATTCTAAGGTACTCGATGACAGGCTCATTCGGGTAGTCAGGAGGCGTAGAACATCCTGTTATCAGCAAACCCGTTAAAATAACGAGCCACGAGAAGTTTATCAATTGTCTCATTAACTTTGTTTATTTAAGGAAGAATGTAGGAATAATTAGGTAAAAGGAAAAAACCAATTTAATTTTGATTCGAGCGTCTTGAAAATTTTGTCATGCTACTTTTCCTGACCGACTAATTGGCATTAAAAAAATAATCGCCTAATCGGACAGCAAGCTTCAGCTTGCCAGGAAAGCGAGCTAAATTCGGCGGTTAAAAATTAAACGCCAATCAGGCGGTTACCTTATACTTTCTACATCAATAACAATATAACCAATTTTCCTTATAAAAATATGGATTGGCAGTCATCTAGCAGTCAATTACGCAAGAAAATCAGAGCCGTTAGGGCCGACAATTTTGAAAGCCTGGCACTGGAAGTATTTCATCATCAATTCAGGTACAATCCCCTTTATCGAGCGTATGTTCAACTTCTACATATAGATGCCGAAAAAGTTCAAAAACTTTCAGAGATTCCATTCCTGCCTATCCAGTTTTTTAAAACACATACCATTCAGACAGGGGACTGGAAGCCGGAGCTTTTTTTCAGCAGCAGCGGCACCGGCAAGGCTCCAACTAACAGCCGGCATGCCGTTCGTTCTGTAGATTGGTATCTGGAAATGACGGAGAACATTTTTCAAACTTTTTACGGACAACTCGAAGATTTTTGTGTCCTAGCCTTGCTGCCTGCTTACCTGGAACGGCAGGGATCCTCTCTGGTGTTAATGGCACAGCATTTTATCGATCGGTCACAGCACCCCCGCTCTGGTTTTTTTCTGTACAATTATCCTGAATTGTTGGAAGTGGTCCGGGAATGCCAGGCCACTAAAACGGCTTTTCTGCTACTTGGAGTTAGTTTTGCCTTGTGGGAACTATCCGAGCAATTTCCTGAAAACCTAAATAATGGTATCATTATGGAAACAGGAGGGATGAAAGGGCGGCGCAAAGAAATTACCCGAGAAGAGTTGCATAGAATACTTCAGGATGCTTTTCAAGTATCGGCCATACACTCCGAATACGGCATGACAGAGCTCTTCTCACAAGCCTATTCTGAAGGGAATGGATTGTTCCACCCTGCTCCGACTATGCGGATCCTGACAAGAGAGCTGACTGATCCATTATGTCAGCAAAGAGCTGGCAAGACGGGGGCTATCAACATCATTGACTTAGCTAATTTGGATACTATTAGTTTTATTGCTACAGATGATGTGGGCAGGGTTTATGAGGACGGCTCTTTTGAAGTATTGGGGCGTATGGATTCGAGTGACATCCGGGGGTGTAACTTGTTACTTTATTAGATCGGAGAACTCACCTCTTTCCCCATCTTCATGCCGTCGTATATATTCTTTCAGCAAATCTTCCTTTTGAAGCTCAGAGATCTTGGGGTTGTAGGTATAAAAACCTTGTTGATCTCTTTGTCGATAGGCTTCATATAAGCTCACTGCGCAGGCAACGGAGATGTTGAGGCTGCGAGCCATCCCGGTTTGTGGGATAATGAAGTTGCCATCGGCATGGGCGAGGGTCTCGGGGGTGATGCCGCTTTGTTCATTTCCAAACAAGAGGGCGACGGACTTGGTGAGGTCAAGATCATACAGGGACTTGGATGTGCCGGATAAATAGGTTCCCCAAACTTTATCATAGGTTTTTCGGACATGCTGAAAGCAGGCTTCCACATCCTGATAATAATGAACATCCACCCATTTTCTGGTACCTGCGGATGTCTTTTTTCCGAGTACCAAGCGCGAAAAGTGCAGATCCTTACGGGTTTGTAAAATAAAAATTTCGCAAATGCCCACGGAATCACAAGACCTCAATACGGCCCCGATATTATGCATATCGTGTACATTCTCCAGGATAACGCTTAGGTTGGGTTGACGCCTGGAGACGACTTCCTTGAACAGTGCTTCTCTTTCAGGTGTCATAATAAGAGGGTGAAAACATGAGTCATTCCGAATTTTTTGAGGCAATTTATAAAGCCATACCTTTCATTTATTTAGCTTTCGTTGTTCGTTGTTCGTTGTTCGTTGTCCTCGATTAAACGGACAACTAGCAACGGACAACGAATTAAAAATTAATGTTTAGTGGATAGTCAGTTTTTCTAACCCCTCTTATAAAAAATAGGGAATGACTCATTTGTATGTAAAGGTTTAATTGACTCTTTGGAAACGGTAATTTTTAAACTGAAGGATATTCACATACTTGTTTTCAAACTGTTCGATCGGCAGGTTTTCAACGCCTGAAGTAGGGGTCGGATGAACCACTCGCTCGAATTCAAATTTGGTATGTAAATATAGAGGAGATTCTTTTTCCAGATGGTATTGGAATTTATTGCCATACCGTTGCATCATTCTTCCGGAAAACAGCATGACATCATAGCCGAGATAAGCTTCAAAAGGCGCGATGACCCCATATTGATCGTAGAAGTCACGTTTGAATTGTTGGATTTGGGTAGAATTCTCGTCTAAGTAGGCATTGCTGCTGATATGTACATTGAGCTTCTCAAAATAGTCGAGGTCAATGCGATCATATTGTTGCCATTGCGGCAAACCGTACAACTCAAGGTACTGAAAGGGATCTCGATCGAGGTCTATTTGAGACATCATCGTATACACAAAGTTCTGGTCAGCAGAAGACCAGGCCGGAATGATGATGGCCACTGAATCTTTGTCTCCCAGAACGCTAGAAAGGTCCATATCATCCACAGACGGTAATTCATCTGCGGGGAAGGTCATCTCAGTCAGAGGCATAGCCATGGGATCCTCGGAGTACAATTTGTTGGCTTCCTGAAAGTATTGGACGGTTTGCTGCTTAGCCGGGCTGTCCTGATACAGGATAACAATTTGCTCCGGACGGAATTTTTTTCTCGCATTAAAAATGATGGCCCGGCAGTGGGCTTCCAGGCTGGGACTTACCTGCAGATAAAATGGGTTGTCATCAGTCAGGTTGGCAGAGGCGCTGTACGGAGATATCATGGATATTTCATTTCGCTTGGCAAACTCAGCGACCATGCGGATATTGTCCCGACGATAGGGGCCGATGATCAGATCCGCATTTTTAACGGACATATTGTTTTGAAGCAGGCGATTAACGTCACTTTCGGAACCCTTAGAATCCAGAACGTTGACTTTCAGGCTAAGGCCTTCTTTTTCGAGTTGCTTAAGGGCCATTTGTGTTCCGCCGTAATAATTCAGGGTCCATTTGGAAATGTTACTGAACTGATCGGCGATCGGGTCAAACTGATTTGCGAGGAATGGCAGCATGAGCACTACGTTGTAGCTGGATTTTTTTTCCGAACCAAAATTGTCCCTTTCCACGATCCCTATATCCGGTGTGCCACTGGAAATACCACCGGAATTACTAGGAATGGAGGTAATAGGCGGATATTGATTAGCAGCAATTAAGGTCCATTGGACGGTGTCCATTTTCTCCGTGGGTGTCTCTGCACTTACTCTGACCCATTCATTGCGAATGGGGTCATAAACGAGCGGACTTTGCATGCTGTCCATCTCGTCTTCTTTTTTCTCTCTTGCGCTTGGTGCGTCCTGGGCTTTCTTGAACAATTCGCAACCGGAGCTTAGGAGTAGGATAAAAAGTAAAATGGGGAGTTTATTCCCACTCAATAGTCGACGGTGGTTTGGTACTAATATCATAAACGACTCGATTTATTCCTTTGACATTGTTAATGATTTCACTGGATACGGTAGCCAGGAATTCATACGGTAAATGGCTCCATTCGGCGGTCATCCCATCTGTTGAGTTGACTGCTCTTAGCGTAACAGCCTGCTCGTAGGTTCGTTCATCACCCATCACTCCGACTGATTGGACCGGTAATAAAATAACGCCGGCCTGCCATACCTTATCGTACAAGTTATACTTTTTTAGGTTATTTATAAAAATTGCGTCTGCTTCTTGTAATAAACTCACCTTTTCCGGACTAATATCTCCTAAAATCCGGATACCCAGGCCCGGGCCTGGGAAGGGGTGCCTGCCTATGATGGCTTCTGGTATATTCAGTTCTCTGCCGACCCTGCGGACTTCATCTTTAAACAACATGCGCAGCGGCTCAATTATTTTGAGCTTTAACATATCCGGCAGCCCACCAACATTATGATGCGACTTGATAGTGACGGATGGGCCATGAACAGAAACAGATTCGATGACATCCGGGTAAATAGTGCCCTGGCCGAGCCAGTCGATATTGCTCAGCTTATGTGCTTCCTCTTCAAATACCTCTATGAAAACCCGGCCGATGATCTTCCGTTTTCCTTCGGGGCTTTTTTCTCCTTTTAATTCCCGGTAGAATTGTTCTCTGGCATCAATTCCGACGACATTGAGGCCCATGCTTTTGTAAGACTCCAGTACATCGTGAAATTCGTTTTTGCGCAGCAGGCCGTTATCCACAAAAAAGCAGATCAGTCGGTCTCCTATGGCCCGGTGCAAAAGCTCAGCAGCTACCGTGGAATCAACGCCACCGGATAGGCCCATCAGAACGCGTTGCTCTCCGATAGTCGCCTGAAGCTCTTCAATGGTATGTTCAACAAAACTGGCCGGCGTCCAGGTTCCGGCACATCCGGATACATCATATACGAAATTTTGCAAAAGCTTCTTCCCGTCGAGGCTATGAGTGACCTCAGGATGGAATTGCAGGCAGTAAACAGGATGTTGAAAGGCGCCGTTTTTAGATCTGAAGGCCGCTACCTCAATGCTTTCCGTACCGGCAATCAGCTCGAATTGATCGGGTATGTGCATGATGGTATCTCCGTGTGACATCCAGACCTGGCTGTTCTCGGGGATATTATGCAACAGATCATCATCCTGGTTGATCTGGGTCAGGAGTGCTTTGCCGTATTCCCGCTTATTGGAAGGGGCTACTTCGCCGCCAAGTTGTTGTGCAATGTACTGAGCTCCATAACAGACGCCCAGGACCGGGCGTTTGCCTATGATCTTTTCCAGATCGACCTGGAGTGCTTTTTCATCCGTAACGGAAAAGGGGCTACCCGAAAGAATGATGCCTTTGTAGGAGGCATCCAGTTCCGGAATTTTATTGAAGGGTACGATCTCGCTATAAACATTCAACTCCCGAATTCTTCTTGCAATGAGCTGAGTATACTGAGATCCAAAGTCTAAAATCAGTATTTTGTCTTCCATCCCGCAAATATATATCTGACGAGGGATTTATTGTTATAAAACGGCATAAAAAACAACAGCCGCCGAAGGCAGCTGTTGTTTTTTATGCCGTTTTGACAACGAGCTTTAATTTTCTTTAAGGAAAATATCGAATTCTACCCGTCTGTTTTGCTCACGACCGGCCGCCGTGCTATTGGTAGCAATCGGCCGCAGTTCTCCGTAACCGGTGAAGTTCATCCGGCTGGGGCTGATACCTTTGGACAGGAAGTAGTCATAGCACGATTTGGCTCTTCTTTCCGACAGGGCCTGGTTCGTATCTTCACCACCCTGGCTATCTGTGTGGCCGTTGATGTCGACGCTATAGTCAGGATATCTGCGCAGGATTTCCACTACCTGGTCCAGAATAGGGTAGGAAGTAGTACGAAGAGATGCGCTACCCGTACGGAATTCGATGGATCGGGTGGCAAATTCGAGGACTTCTTTATCTTCTTCTGTAATTTCAGGACATCCATTATTGGAGGCTGGTCCGGCATTTTCAGGGCATCTATCATCCGGATCGGCGATGCCGTCTCCATCTGAATCCGGGCAGCCGTTCATGTTGATGGAGCCAGGGGTGTTCGGGCATCGATCATCCTTATCGGCGATGCCGTCACTATCTCTGTCAGGGCAACCGTTAAGTGCGGCCGTACCGGCTTCGTTAGGGCACTGATCCTGATCATCCGGAACGCCGTCGTTATCTGCATCTCTGACCGGGCATCCGTTGTTAGCGGCAGTACCGGCTTCTTCCGGGCATTCATCATCCTTATCCGGAATTCCATCACCATCGGTATCCGGACAACCTTTGAAGGCTAGGACACCGGCCACTTCCGGACATTCGTCATCTTTATCGGCTATATTATCTCCATCCGTGTCGGGGCAGCCGCTGAAACGGGAATCTCCGGCGACGTCCGGACAGGCATCATATATGTCAGCAATACCGTCTCCGTCCGTGTCTGTTACAGGCGGTACAGGAGGTAATTCAACAGGACCGTCTCCAAACAGGAATTTGAATCCGATGCCTGCCTGAATGTTGTTTCTCAGGTCCTCAAAGCCAACTCTGTATTCTGCTTTGCTGGTGAGGTAGAAATGCCGGCCAAGTCTGAAATCAATGCCGACCCCAAGAGGTGCCTGGAAGCCGAATTCATCAAAATCTTCCCAGGTGGTTCCCAGGCCTGCATGTAAGCTTGGGACAATAAAGGCGGTTTCTTTAAAAAATTGCAATTGCAGTAAGGCATCGAGGCTGACGAAGCCTGACTCATTGAAATTACCCATCATGTCGGTAGGTAATTTTGCTTTTCCTAACTTTAATGGTAATAACAAGTTGAAGTGCTTTCCCAGATAGCGTGAATATTCCACTTCCATGGCGGCCGTAAAATCGAAACGGTTAATTTCTTCAGTAAAAGGGAATTGATAATCCATAGTGATCCCACGGACACTAAAACCATCTTTGGCTAGTTCATACTGTCCTTGCACATTTTGTACAGATAGAATAAAAATTAAGCAAAGGACGGGTAGAAGGATTCTCATAATGAAATTGTTTGAGGTTAAAATAAAATTAGCTATTGACAATTGGGTCAATTGTTTTTTAGAATATGGATTATGGAAAAAGATAATTTCAGGGAAGTCGGATGGAATGCTTAATCGATACTGAAATATACACAATTTCAGTAAAAAAAATAAAAAAACAGCTTTTAAGCTGTTTTTTTTAATCCAAAAGCCCGCGGCCTTTTTTGTTGATCTTTCCTTCTTTGTTAAGCTTTTTCATCAGTCGGTCGAGGATACCGTTAATGAAGTCTTTACTTTTATCTGTGCTGTACACTTTGGAGATATCCACAAATTCATTAAGTGTTACTTTGGCTGGAATGGTAGGGAAGTCCAACAATTCACAAAGCGCCATCTTAAGCAGGATCATATCGATGATGGCTACTCTTTCGGCGTCCCAGTTTTTTAGGCTTGGTTCGATGATATCTAATAACTCTTTGTCAGTTTCAAACACTTTTTTAAGCAGCTGCTCACCAAAATCTTTCGTGGTTTCAATAGTCGGGCGATAGCTTTCATAAAACATAGGGGTGGCAGGGAGGGCCTTGATGGTTTTTTTGATGGCTCCGACAACCAGAGATTTGTCGACTGACCATTGAGGGGAGTAGTCTTCCATTTTTTCCTCAAAGGTTTCACTGCCGGTACAATGTTTGTAGAGATTCAGCAAGATCTTTTGATGGTCTTCCTGTTGAGCTTCTGCCAAGTCGATATAGCTTTTGTATTCTTCCGATTTAGCAAACTCGGTATAAACGAGCCGAACCGTATCTTCATCCATGGCCTTATCAAATTGATAAGTTTTGACCAGGCGAAGGAAACCCTCGTTTTTGAGTAAGGAAAGGGAAAGAAGGTTGCTTGCAATTTTGGCTTTAAACTTTTGATCTTCTTCTGTGGGTAGAAATTTAGCCTCTCTATTGGCAAGATCCTGGCGGGCATAATTCAAAACCTGGGTAAAGGCATACAAATTATAAAGATATAACTCAAAAGATCGGTTGATACTTTTCTGATATCTATTAACAGCTTCACCTATTTCTAATTTTTCATCTCTACTCATCGAGTAGAGGATCTGCATAACTTTAATGCGGATGTTCCTTCTACTTAGCATATATTCAACTGCTCATTCAGGTGGAAAATATTTAATTACCTAAGGTTTGCCGTCAATCGGCGGCAAACCTTAGGTCAATCAATTTTTGTTCCAAAGTACATGATTGCAAAGAAAAGGTAATTTTTATAAAAACGCAGGCTCCTAGCTTTTTATTTATAAAAAAGTGTAGGTAAGCTGGATGTCCTACTTTACATTTACCTTATTTTAAATACTTTGATTTGATTTGTTCAAAGTCCTCCGGCAGTTTTTTAATGTGCCACTTCTTAAGGATCTTACCATTGTGCAGGAGCACTACTCCCGGATTAGACCGAATGATGGTTTTTAACAAAATATCATCTGCCGTGTATACAGGATAATCGGCGCCGATGGCCTGCCTGAAATCAGCAAGCTTTGAGGTAGTTGCCGGACCGGTGATGCCATATACTTTTACATTTTCCTGTATGGCTGCTTCCATGATGGGGTTCACCTTTTCTTTCCAAAGTTGGGTATAATTCTCATTCCAGGTATATACATCCACTGTTGTGGGGTTTTCCTGGATCTCTGCAATTTTTCTTTCTACGATTTGTTCCTCTCCATTTTGCAGTGTGTCTAACTCAAAGATGGTATCTCTCACTATTACCTCCTGCGAGCTGGCTTTCCCGATTAATTTATGGGCGACGATCATGAAACTGTAGCCGGGTTCGGAAAGGATGTCTTCCGTAACGCCATAGCCCTCTGCATCAGAAACATCAAATTCGCTGATCTTATTGATGGCGATATCAGGCTCGGATTTGATCTGTTCGCTTTCCCAAACTTCTTTATCCGAGTAGTTTTTATATTCTTTCAGGTACTGATCAAAAGGAATTTCCACGACCTGGCCGGTTTCTTTATTGGTTAATTTATATGCCGTTACCGTGATATTGCTAATGGCGTCATCCTGCTTGGCTTTTTCTTCTGCCAGGTTCACTCCTTCTTTGAAGGGGCGAAAATCAGTATGAGGTAAGTCCCAACTGTAGTTGCTCAGACAATATAGGATTAGGCCGGCCAGTGCAATCCAGAGTATGCCTCTTCTAACACCGGCACTCAGAACCTGGTGCATAGACTTGTGGAAGAAAAGGAAAATAAGTGAAGGAACCAGTAGGAAAACATCCTTCATGAAAGACGTTTTGGGCTCTAATTTGATAAAGTCTCCAAAACAGCCGCAATCCGTCACTTTCATATTGGTATCTACATAGGGGCCCCATTGTCCGAACTGGAAGAAGTTCACGCCTTCCGGTACGTAGCCTGTCAAATAGGTGAAACCAGTCAGGAATGTGAAAAAGGCTACTAGCAGGAAGAAAGCCCAGCTCGTAAACTTAGGCCAGGAGCCCAGCAAAAGCATCAAGCCCAGGATGATCTCAAAAATGATCATGGCTACCGAAAAGCCGATGGCATATTCAGAAAGGGTAGGGAAGATGGGCGCCAGGAAAGACATGGCCGTATCTTCAAAAGTACCCTGAAACTCGGCAAAATATTGCTCCATCTTATAAGCGGTGCCAAGTGGATCCACGGCTTTTACCCAGCCGGAGAAAATGAATAACACCCCGCAAAAGTTTTGAAGCAGACTGACAATCCAGTTGTTCATGTCATCCTTAAAAAAAATGCCAATGAGGACGGTCAGTAAAACGGCAGCGATTGCAACGATCAACACTAAGGTTCCTAATGTCATGCTTCTTCAGATTTAAGTTGTAAACGGTTTTCTTCTATTTTGATTAATGCAAAAATAGCATAGTTAATGATATCTCTGTAATTGGCATCCATGCCTTCGGAGATCAGGGTTTTTCCCTGATTATCCTCAATTTGTTTGACGCGCAGGAGTTTCATCAGGATCAGATCCGTGTAGGAACTGATGCGCATATCCCGCCAGGCCTCTCCGTAGTCGTGATTTTTCTGGTCAAGTAGTTGCCGGGTTATGTTTACTTCCTTGTCATACAACTCTTCGACCTGCCCGGGATCCATTTCGAGCGGAAGCCCCTCAGCGGCCTCCAACTGGATCAGCGCCATAATGGCATAATTGATGATGCCGACATACTCGGTTTCGACTGAATCATTAATTTTTTGATGCTCCAGTTCTTCGATATTTCTTATACGCTTGGCCTTAATGTATAGCTGATCCGTTAGTGACCTGGAACGCAGGATCCGCCAGGCGGTACCATAGTCCTTAGTCTTTTGAATGAAAATATGCTTGCATTTATCAATAGCCTGGTCGAATTGTTGGAGCGTGTCTTGCACAATTACAATTTTTTCCCAAAGATATAAATTACCCTTTCGTTTTTGGCTTATTAGGATGTCAAACTTTGTTAACAAGTCGTGAATGTTGTTTTTGGACTTCAAAAGTCTCGAGACTTTTGAAGTCTAAGAAAAAGTCTAATATTGCTGCAGTAATCAAAACACGACCTGAAGTGATCTATTTAATCCTATCCATATTATGTTCTACAGCCATTGTATTAATCTTTAAGCTATTCCAGCAGTGGAAGGTGCATACTTTCCAGGCCATTGTTTTTAACTATGTGACCTGCGTGATTTGTGGCTGGGCCGCTCTTGGAAGGTTTCCTATTGAAGAAGGGTTTTGGCAGACGGTTTGGTTTCCCTGGGCATTGTTCTTAGGTTTTGTGTTCATTACCGGTTTTAATATCGTGGCCCTAACTGTTCAGAAGTTTAATGTGACCATGGCGACGGTGATGCAAAAGATGTCCCTGTTGCTGACAGTTGTATTTGCCTTTGTCTTTTACCAGGAATCCTTCAATGTGCTTAAGGCCGCCGGGGTGGTGACGGCCGTGGCAGCCATATTATTGGTTAATCTTTCAGCAAAGGGGAAGTTGTTTGAGTGGAATATTTCGCCGCGCTATTGGCTCTTCTTGCCTATTCTGACCTGGTTGGTGAGTGCAACTATTGAGATTGTTTTTTTACATCTGGAAAAGCAGACAGGGGCGAGCTCAGATATTGGTTTTGTGAGCTTTCTATTCGGAACGGCGGCCGTGCTGGGTGGGATTCCACTGCTGATTGGTTACATCAGAGGCCGGTTCAAATTTGACTGGAAGAGTTTGGGAGCGGGCGTTTTCCTGGGAATCCCTAATTTTGGCTCGATTTATTTTTTACTTAAGTCGTTGGGTATTGGGTTGGATGGTTCGGTCGTTTTTCCGATAAACAATGTTTCGATCATTGCTTTGTCGAGCTTGGCAGCCCTACTATTTTTTAGAGAAAAATTAAATAGATATAATATTATTGGGGTGTTGGTCGCTATTTTTTCTATTTTATTGATAGCATTATCCTAGACCTCAAAGGTCTCGAGACCTTTGAGGTCTTAAAACAGCAGTTGCTAAATGATTGACCATTACAAAACCATTGCCGGGCCCTCAACAGGCGAGTTTAAGGATCGCGGCAGTAAGTTCTTCGCCTATGCCTTTCCTGTTTTTACCGAAGCGGAATGGCAGGAAGAATTGGAAAAAATAAAAAAAGAACATTTCAAAGCCCGGCATCATTGTTACGCATACCGCCTTGGTGTCGACCAGAATGACTTCCGGGCCAATGACGACGGCGAGCCCAGCGGCACTGCCGGCCGGCCCATCCTGGGTCAGATCGATAGCTTCGAACTGACCAATGTGATCGTCATCGTTGTGCGATATTTCGGTGGAACCAAACTGGGCACCTCAGGCCTCATCAATGCCTACAAGCTCAGCGCTGCCGCTGCCCTCGAAAATGCAGTGATCGAAGAACGACTCATTGAAGACGTCTATAGCCTGGATTTTGATTACCAGCTCATGCCCAATGTGATGAACGCTCTGAAAAAAATGGAACTGAATGTCATAAAACAGGATTTTGGGAACAAAGGACATATTCAAATCGCTATCCGGCAAAGCGAAGTGGAGTCCACGCTTACTCAACTGAAAGCACTGATCGCCAATGTGCATCTGGAAGAAGTGGAAGGATTGGAGGAAATTGAAGGATTAGAACTGGACTTATCTTATACAAGGTAAGAAGTTATCCTGGGGCTCGCCCCAGGATAACTTCTTGTTATTTAGAAATCACTAATCGTGTGCTGATTCTGGCTGCTCCCTTACTTAAAGAAACAATATACATTCCTTCACTCAACTGCTCTCCCTCGAAAGCAATTCGATTCTGCCCTTCAAACAATCGCACATTTTGGTGGAGTACCCGCTCTCCTAAAACGTTAAAGGCCTCCAGTGTATATTGCCCGCTTTCCAGACTTTCAATCTGTAACTCTGCCCGGCCGTTAGTAGGGTTCGGACTGATATTGAAACCATAAATCTCCTCCAGTTCATTTACCCCGGTTGTCATACATTGGGTCGCATCTTCGCCAAAAACGTAAAGCGAGTAGCTGCCAGGGAATAAAGCCGGGTCCGGAAAGCTGATAGGCAACATTAAGCCAGGTAACCATACGGCGGCCTGAATGGATAGAGGATTGTCCCCTACATTGGCAGCATTCGTTGGTGTACCGTATAAAACAATACATCCAATTACCTCTTCTGAAGAGAAGGAGCAATTCGGAGGATTACAAGCATAGGAAATCCCATCCGGCAGCCCACCAACGGCTGTATCAACAGGGATGGTTATTGAATCCAAGGCGGCTCTAAGCGTTATGGGACCTACCGGAATAGAAATACTATCGGGGGTTACCACCGTAAAAACAAAGTTAAACGCCTGGTTCAAACAAGCTGAATCCGTAATACCCTGATCCGGAAACATTTCGGATACCGGCAAAGGATATACACCGGCATCGGCTTCTCTAAGCGTTGTATCCGGCATACAAGCAGGATCCTGAGCTTGTAGCTGAAAAGCAAAAACCATTAAAACACCAAGAAGTAGAATGTTCTTCATTTTGGGAAATTTAAAATGAATAAATGTTTTTTGAGAAAATAACTTAAACCATTTCCATTTTTATTCTCCCCCAATATAAAATATTTGTCGGAAGTGTAACCAAAAAAATAAAATTTTGATCCCTTTGGGCTGAAACCTTAACAGAAAGCTTATATTTAATCATTCAATAAATGATTGGTAGGTGTTGGCGGCCGCCCGCCAACACCTACCAATCTCAAATAGTTTATTGGGCATGAACACAAAAGCGACCCTTCTGTTTTCTTTAATATTTTGTTGCCTTGCTTTTACTTCCAAGGCTCAGTACTCAGTCATTTCAGGGAATATTACAGATGCTAAAAGTGCAGAACCTCTCATTGGAGCAAGTGTCCGGGTATCGAGTGATATCGGCACGATCACCGATGTCAACGGGTATTATGAATTGCGTATGCCTCATGGCGACTATACGGTAGTCATATCTTACGTGGGATATGAGACTATTCGAAAAAAAATCAGCTTGCTGCCTCCCGGAGAAAGTGTTTTGTTGAATTTCGAGCTCCAAACAGCATCAGAAGTGTTGAACACAGTTACGGTTACTTCAGGGAAATATGAAAAACCCCTGGGAGAAGTCACTGTTTCTTTAGAGGTTTTACAGCCGGGACTGATTGAAAGTAGCAACAAGCAGACCCTCGACCAGGCCATCGAAAAAATTCCCGGTGTGCAGGTCATCGATGGGCAAGCCAATATCCGAGGTGGCTCAGGCTATTCTTTTGGAGCCGGTAGCCGGGTATTATTATTACAAGATGATATCCCCATTCTGCAGCAAGATGTAGGTTTTCCCAACTGGTTTGATGTGCCAATGGAAAATGTCGCTCAGATTGAAGTAGTAAAGGGAGCTGCTTCAGCCCTTTACGGTTCGGCGGCTCTGAATGGGATCGTCAACTTCCGAACTGCTTTTGCTAAAGAAAAACCCGAAACTAAGGCTTCCGTTTTTTACACCCACTTTATGAATCCGCCGGAAGAGTCGTTGAAATGGTGGGATAAAAGTGCCCCTTACTCGGGCGGCCTAAGCCTGACGCACAAGCAAAAGTTCGATAAATTAGACTTGGTTCTGGGGGGAGCTTATCAGAATCAACAGCCTCATTTGAAAAATGCGTACCGCAAATTTGGTCGATTCAATTTGAATACCCGATACCGCTTCACCGATCGCTTGTCGGCGGGCTTGAACGCTAACCTAACCTCAGGGGGCAATAATATTTTCTTTTACTGGATAGGCAGAGATCAGGCCTACGAGGAATTTCCAGGCACTAACTCCCGGTCTGATTTTACCCGATATAATATTGATCCTTATATTACGTACTTCGATGGTTCCGGAAACAGGCATAAGCTGATGGGCCGGATCTACAGCGTCGACAATAAAGTCAGCAGCGGCCGCTCCAATGCTTCTACAACGGCCTATGCAGAATATCAGTTTCAGCGCCAAATAACTGAATGGGAACTTGTGGCGACGGCCGGCTTGGTCTATTCTAATACCAAAGGAACGGCTGCACTTTATGGCGATACCACTATGTACTCCCGAAATCTGGCTGCTTATGCCCAATTAGATAAAAAGTTTTTTGACCGACTTAATCTATCCGTCGGCTTTCGCTTTGAAGAAAACCGGATCGATAACCCGGGCTTTGAGTTGAGTTTCCTGACCGTAGAGCCTTCTCTGGAACAGGAATCGAATCCCGTCTGGCGTTTTGGAATGAATTACCAGGCGCTTGATTACACCTTTTTGCGGGCTTCTTATGGACAGGGCTATAGATTCCCGACTATTGGAGAGAAATTTATTTTTACGGATGTAGGAGGTTTTTCAGTGGTTCCGAACCCAAGTTTACGCTCTGAAACGGCCTGGTCGGCCGAAATCGGACTGAAACAAGGCTTTAAGGTGTCCTCCTTCGAGGGCTTTCTGGATATTTCTGCTTTCTGGACCAAATATATGGATATGATGGAGTTTAACCTGCTCCGGGTCCCTGATCTGAATATTCTGGGTTTTCAATCCATTAATATTGGAGACACCAGGATCAATGGTTATGAAATATCCGTCACTGGTCGCGGTAACTTTTTTGGCCTGGAAACGCAAATCCTGGCCGGCTATTTGAATATTGATCCCCGCTTCCTTAGTTTTGATCCAAGCCCCCCTCAGGGAGAACCGACCGTCGGGCAAATCAACGCCAATAATTCTTCTTCAGATGAAGATATTCTTAAGTACCGTTCCAGAGAATCTTTTAAGCTGGATATTCAGTCAAAGTATAAACGCTTCACGCTTGGCGCGGCTTTCTTTTATGCTAGCCACCAGGAAGCTATTGATGCCATTTTTAATTTGATCATCCCTGGCTTACAGAAATTCAGAGAAGAAAATGATACAGGATATCGCTATTTAAATGCCCGCCTGTCTTATCAGGCCAGCGAACAAATAAAAGTGTCGCTCTTGATGAATAATGTGTTTAATACTTTGTATATCCTAAGACCGGGCCTGATGGAGGCCCCCAGGAATCTGACGATCAGGGTGGATGGAAGTTTTTAAGTAAGTAAGGGGTTGTGTAAAAACGAGGAACGAGTTTTTACACAACCCCCTTATTATTATCTATTGCTGAACTAAAAACCTCAAGCTCCCTGCCAGTTGCCCTCGGCTATCTACTATCCGAATGAAATAATGGCCTCCCGGCAGATCATTCAACTCAAACTGTAGACGGCGTTCAATTCCGGGATCGAGATCTACTCCTCTGCGGCTTTTCCACCTTTTTCCCAACACATCAAAGATCTCAATGTTGTAATTATCCTCCTTTTTGGTAGTAATATCCACATAGATCCGTTCAGAAGCCGGATTGGGAAAAGTGCTTATGGATTCGATGAGGTCCGGCGATTGATAGCTGCTTGTAAAGTCTTCCTTCTCAGGTTGTTGAAAGCCTTGGGTTAAAACAAGCGTTTCAGTTGATAGGGTAGTGACCATCACCTCACCTATAGTAGCAGAGAGTTGGATCTGGTCATTTTTGAAGTCATGCCCCCCGGAGGCGACGACAGAGCGGCTAATCTCCGTCTGTGCCCAGGTTGAGGAAGCTAGGCATATGCAAAAAAGAAAGATAAAACTGTATTTTAATATCATAATGTTAAAGTTTTTTAGTTTAAAGCAAGATTCATAAATGTAACATAATCAATTTGTTGTGTGTTTGATCTTGCTTTAATAAGTGTATTCAACCACGGCTCCTTTGATGGCCTTGGTACCTGGGGCATCCCAATCGCTGACAAAAACGCGTATTAGGTAACCATAAGTGCTATTATCAACTACATGGTCGATATCTATTGAGTCACTGCGCCACCCAGACTCATTGCCCGTGGTGATAATCTCGGTTACCTTAGAGAATATTCCACCTATCAGTACTTCTCTTTGCAATTGAATGACCATGTCCTGTTCCGAAGCGTCTTGGAAAAAGACAGTAAATTTAGTCAGCTTTGCTCCATGTGGCAAAGTGATGGGCGCATCCAGGACATTGGTAGCGGTGCCGCCCTCAACCGTGATCTCCGCACCACCTGCCCCTACAGATGCATACCAGCCATTTACGTTGGTATTCGGATAAAAAACAGCCCCCGGAACACTGGCGATCCCTTTTCTCGGAGCAGTTGAGAGGGCATAAGGAACACTTAGAAATTGAGAGGTGCCTATAACCACCTCGTTAATGCTTACTTGTAAAAAGTAGCTGTCGGAAGCCCAGGCAATGTCTGCAAATACACCGCTGACCACCGTTCCCTGCCCAATGACAGCAGTAAACAGTCCCTGAGCACTGGTAGTCAAATCATGCGTTTCGGAATAAACCGGCGGGCCGTCTGTAGAACCTGCCAGAATATCAAACTGTACCGCAATGGCCGTTTCGGCCAGCAGATTTCCGTCACCATCTCTGGCAACGGCCTGGTAATGGATGCCTTGCGGCGTTTGAGCTTGTACTTGTAATAAGGAAAAACAAAATAGGAAGGTCAGGAAAAGGAAACTTTTCTTCATGATGTTTTGGTTTTTGGAATTAAAAAAAAAGTAATATAAAAAACAGTGGCCAAATGACCACTGTTTTTTAAAGCTAATTTTTTGCTTTTTGCCTTCTTCTCCTCACAAACAGGACGATCCCCACAAGAATTAAAAGCGTAAACGGCCAGATCTCAAAGAAAAACACGATCACATTGAGGAACACCTGCCAGCCGCCTTTCAAAGCATTGCCGATCCTTTTTCCAAAAGAAGGCCCGGAACTGGTCACCCGCTCGATAGGTTCGTAAAAGGTCAGGTACAGAGTGCTTTTCCCAACTTGGTTACTCAAATACCGCAGTTGAGCTTCGGTGGATTCAATTTCTTCGGTGACCTTGCGAAGGTTTTCTTCTACTTCAAGCACTTCCGTTACATTTTTGGCTTGCTGAAGTAGTTGTTGATAGCGCTCAATTACCGCTCTTTTGGATTCCAATCTGGTTTCCAGATCGATATACTGGCGAGTGACATCCTCCGTTTCCACTGCTTTTCGCTCCACATTTCGGGCCAGTTCCGCAACGCGCTCTACGAGCCCGTCCAGGCGTTCCGGCAGCACGCGGATGGTTATCTCGGTTTGCTTGCGATAGTTAGAAGAGCGATCCTCGCTTCGTTCAATGGTGCCATCGCTAGCTTCCACCAGCTTCAGGATCTCTTCCCGGGCTTTGTCATAATCGTTGACCTCCATGTCGAGGTAGGCTTTGCGGATGAGCTTGCGTTCGGCGGCCATATCCTCTGATTGGGCTTGCGTCTGGTCCTGGTCCATTTCCGAGACCATCTTGGCTCTGGAAGATTCTTCCATGTCCATCATGCGCTCTCCGGTGGCTTGATTCCCGGACTGGTTACAGGCCAGCAGGAGGGTAAGAGAAAATAAAATTAGGATGCGTTTCATTGATTTTTGAGTTTTGATGGTTGATGGTTGTTTGAACCGCGGATTCTCACTAATTCAGTGGAACTCACAGATAAGATTTTTGCCGACGGCAAAAATCATTTCTGTGCCATCAGTTAAATCAGGAGGAATCTGCGGTTCAAACACACTCTAATATCCTTATTTCCCAACTAAGATGCACTAAATTCAATAATTACATAAACTACTTCCCAAAAAAACTGTCAAATTGTCACACGGGACTTCAATTTTCCTTATTTTTGCCCTTCGAATTTTGAACTAAATTATTTGCAAAAGCCTTTTAGAAAAAAAGAGGAAGAGATGTATAATGATAATCCAACATTAGAAGGGCTAAAAAATGAAATCGTCGAGTGTAAGCAGGGCGAGGTTTTTCATAAAGAAAATCCCGAACCAACGCCTGATGCCGATACTCGTAAGTTTTATATCGAAAGCTATGGCTGCCAGATGAACTTCAGCGATAGCGAGATCGTGGCGTCTATTTTGTCAGAAGTGGGCTTCCAGTCGACCCGCAACATGGAAGAATCTGATCTGATCCTGATCAATACCTGTTCGATCCGCGAAAAGGCAGAAGACACTGTCCGTAAACGTCTGAGAGTATTTGATAAGGTGAAAGAAACGAGGCCAGGTACTTTGGTAGGCGTATTAGGTTGTATGGCGGAAAGATTGAAGACCAAACTACTGGATGAAGAAAAGCTCGTTGATTTGGTCATCGGCCCGGACGCTTATCGCGATTTGCCCAAGCTGGTCGCTGAGGCGGATGATGGAGAAAAGGGCATCAATGTTTTCTTGTCACGGGAAGAAACCTATGCCGATATCAGCCCGATGCGGCTGGATTCCAATGGAGTATCGGCCTTTATCTCTATCATGCGTGGATGCGATAATATGTGTTCTTTCTGTGTAGTTCCATTTACCAGAGGGCGGGAGCGCAGCCGTGATGCTTTTAGCATCGTAGCGGAAGCAGTGGATCTATATAATAAGGGGTACCGGGAAGTGACGCTACTGGGACAAAACGTAGATTCATATAAATGGGAAAACCCGGAGACGGGTAATCGGGTTTCCTTCGCTGAGTTATTGGAAATGGTAGCCCAGGTATATCCTGATCTGCGGGTTCGCTTTTCAACTTCTCATCCGAAAGATATGACAGATGAGGTATTGCATACCATGGCCAAGTATGAAAATATTTGTAAATACATTCACCTGCCGGTCCAGTCAGGTAACAGCCGCGTCCTCGATCTGATGAACCGCACTTACGATCGCGAATGGTATATTGACCGTTTGGAAGCTATCAAACGCATTATTCCGGATTGTGCGATCTCTTCTGACATCATCGCTGGTTTTTGTACCGAAACTGAGGAGGAACATCAGGATACTTTGAGTATGATCGAGCTGGCGAATTACAGCATGTCCTACATGTTCTTTTATTCAGAACGCCCAGGGACCGTAGCTGCCAGAAAGCTGGAGGATGATATTCCGCTGGAAGTGAAAAAACGCCGATTACAGGAAGTCATTCGTCTTCAAACTCAAATCTCCTACCGCCATAATCAGCGGGATATCGGCAAAACCTTTAAGGTACTCATCGAAGGGGATTCCAAAAAATCTGATCAGGACTTTAAAGGAAGAAACTCCCAGAATAAAATGGTCGTTTTCCCCAAGCAGGAAGGCTTGAAGCCCGGAGAATATACCTGGGTGAAGATTCATGATGCTACCAGCGCCACCTTGAAAGGGGAAATAGTAGAAAAATAGCCGACAACAAATGGCTTGAAAACAAGCTGTTTTCTTTTGAAGGCCAAACAGATACACGTTTTTTAAACAATAACTTTATGGATGCCAACCTCCAATCGATCAAACAACGCTTCGGCATCATTGGTAGGTCAGAATTACTGGATAGAGCTTTGGGAACTGCTGTACGGGTAGCCAATACAGATCTGTCGGTGCTGATCTCCGGAGAGAGTGGGGTAGGTAAGGAGGTGTTTTCAAAGATCATCCATGCACTGAGCCCTCGTAAACACAATAATTTTATTGCTATCAACTGCGGAGCCATACCCGAGGGTACCATCAACTCAGAATTATTTGGGCACGAAAAAGGCGCCTTTACCGGGGCAACCGGTGAGCGAAAAGGCTATTTTGAGACCTATGACGGCGGGACGATCTTCCTGGATGAAATAGGGGAAATGCCTCTAGATACGCAAGCTTTTTTGCTTAGGGTGTTGGAGTCTGGGGAGTTTATCCGAGTCGGTTCTTCCAAAGTGCTAAAAACGGATGTGCGTATTATTGCCGCCACCAATGTTGAACTAAAGGGGAAAGTAAAAAGCGGTAAATTCAGAGAAGACCTCTATTTTCGTCTCAATACCGTCCCTATCAATGTGCCGGCACTAAGGGAACGCAAGGAAGATATTTATTTACTCTTCAGAAAGTTCGTGGTAGATTTTGCCGAAAAATACCGGACTACGCCCATCCAATTGGATGAAAGAGGAAGATTATTGCTTGAAAACTATTCCTGGCCGGGGAACATCCGGGAATTAAAAAACATAGCTGAGCAATTATCTGTATTGAGTGAAGATAAAAGAGTAAGCGCCGAAGAAATTGTCCGCCTGGTTCCTAATATTACTCAAAGAAACTTGCCGGCCATCGCCGATCAGAGCAGTAAAACGCGCTTTGAAGAACGGGATATCCTTTATAACCTCCTGTTCGATATGAAACACGATCTGAATGAATTGAAAAGCCTGGTTTTTGAGCTCATCCGCTCAAATGACCTCCGGGTACAAAATCCACAACGACTTAAAGCGCTTAAGACGGGTGACTTTTCGATGGACTTTAACGGTGGCGAAACCTATCCGACTTCTCTGCCGCAGCCGGATACCTCTTTTGATCATTATGATGCGGAGGATGAAGATGAAAATGACCTTCGCCCCATCATAATTGACGAAAAAATAAAAGAGCAATATTCTGATACCGAAGTAGTAGAAGAAAACCTTTCCCTGGAAGAAAATGAAAAAGAACTGATCAAAAAGGCGCTTCGCAAGCACAATGGTCGAAGAAAAGAGGCTGCCCAGGACCTGGGAATCTCTGAGCGAACGCTTTACAGAAAAATAAAGCAATACGAGTTATGAGTAATCTGCGAAAGTTATTGGGGGGGATCACCTTGGCTGCCCTCATTCTGCTCAGTGGCTGCTATTCCTTTAGCGGCATTACCATAGATCCCAATGTTCAAACCTATAAAGTGAACCTTTATGAGGACAACACCCTCGACGCGCTGCCCGGGCTCGATCAAATCTTTACGGAGGACCTGAAAGAAAAAATCCGGACCCAGTCCCGACTGGTGTATGCCGATCAAAATCCGGATGTAGAGTTCTCTGGCGCCATTGTAGATTATCGGATCACATCAGAGGCTCCGCAGCAGGGTGAAACGACTGCCATTAACCGACTGACCATCAAGGTGCTGGTAGAGTTTACCAATAGTGTCAATCCGGAAAAGAACTGGAAGAAAAACTTTGATTTCTTTTATGACTGGGACACCGAAACGGACTTCATCAGTGTTCAGGATGAAGCCATTGAAGCCATTTCGACTCAAATTAATGAGTATATTTTTAATGAGGCGTTTAATGATTGGTAAAAATACTGGGAAGGATAGCCGTCGGGTAGCGACGGCTATCCTTCGATTTGTTCCCTAAACTTCACAAAAAACTCCAAGGACTCCGGATTCCGCATCGCTCCTTCATTCGCTGATTTTTCCACCGGCCGGCCCATCAAAATTTTCTTAACGGGCGTTTCCATCTTTTTGCCACTTATGGTGTAAGGCAGGTCCTCCACTTCAATGATCTCATCCGGTACGTGGCGAGGGGAATAGTCGGACCTTAGTTGTTGTTTGATTTTGTCCTTAATCTCATCCGTCAGCTCTTCGTTTTCCTGCATCAGGACAAAAAGAGGCATGTAGTGGCGTCCTCCGCTCAACTCAAGGTTGACGATCAGGCTATCCTTGATCTCCTCAATTTTATCAACGGAGCGATAAATTTCGGCTGTACCGATCCTGACGCCTTGCCGGTTTAGGGTTGCATCGGAACGGCCAAGGATGACGAGAGAATTACGAGAGGTAATTTTTACCCAGTCTCCATGACGCCATATTCCGGCGTAATCCTCAAAATAACTGCCCAGATAACGCTTGTAATCTTTATCATTCCAGAAGTAAATGGGCATGGAAGGCATAGGGCGGGTAATCACCATTTCGCCGACTTCATCAATGACTTCATGGCCCTCTTCATCAAAGGCGTACAAGGCGCAACCCAGGGCCCTGCACTGAATTTCTCCCATATAAACAGGATAGGTCGGGCAGCCGCCCACAAAAGCCGTACAAACATCCGTCCCACCGCTCATCGAACACAGCCATAGGTCCTCCTTTATTTCCTGATAAATCCATTCAAAGGCTTCGGGTGGGAGAGGAGCGCCGGTAGAACTTAAGCTGCGAAGGCTGCTAAGGTCATAATCCGATCCAGGGGTTAATCCTCTTTTCATACAGGCTACAAGGTAGGGGGCGCTGGTCCCGAAATGTTCTAATCGGGTATTTTCTGCCATTTTCCAAAGTACATTTAGGTCGGGAAAACCCGGACTTCCGTCATAGAGTACGATGGTGGCCCCTTTTAGGAGGGCCGCTTGTACAAAATTCCACATCATCCAGCCGGTGGTACTGAACCAAAAGAATTTTTCTCCGGCTTTCACATCGTTGTGAAAACTGAGATACTTCAAATGCTCGAGTAGTACCCCGCCATGCGAATGGGTGATCGCCTTCGGCTTTCCGGTGGTGCCCGAAGAAAATAACACCCAGATCGGATGTCCAAAAGGGACGGCTTCGAAACGGAGTTGGCCTGCCTGTTTACTCAAAGCTTCATCCCAGTCGATGGCTTTTGGAAAAACAGAGACATCTGCCTCCGGGTCCAGGTAAGGAACCAGGATCACTTTTTCGAGACTGGTAAGCCGTCTGGTCAAATCGGTCACTACCTCTGTTTTATCATAAAACTTCCCGCCGTATTGGTAGCCATCCACGGCGATCAGCACTTTAGGCTCAATTTGTTCAAACCGATCTATCACACTTTCGGCTCCGAAATCAGGCGAACAACTAGACCAAATGGCCCCGATCGAGCAGGTAGCAAGAAAGCCAATAGTGGCTTCCGGAATATTAGGCAAAAAAGCGACCACCCGATCTCCTTTTTTTACTCCAATAGAACGCAGATAAGCGGCCATCCGGCCGACTCGCTCTTCGAGCTGCTCCCAGCTGGTCGCTTCCATCAAATGAGCTTCCGATTCAAAAAGAATGGCGGGTCGACCGGCTTGTTTTTGTGAAAAAATGTGTTCTGCATAGTTGAGCGTCGCGCCTTCAAACCATTTGACATAGGGCATATCATCTTCGGAGATGACTTCTTTGTAGGGGCTGTGGAATTTTACCTCAAAATACTCCACAAGGCTTTCCCAAAAGGCACTGACTTCATTGACCGACCATTCCCAGAGTTGATAGTAGCTTGAGAAGGTCAGTCCCTTGTGTGCTGACAACCAATTGATATAGTGTTGTAAGTTACTGTTTTGAATAAAGGAATCAGAAGGATTCCAGAGGATTTGGGGAAGGTCAAAATTAGTGCTATCCATTGATTGGTTTTGCTTATTTGGTCAGAGAATGAAGTGCTTCAATATATAAATACATCTTCAACAATAGTAGACTTTTAGGATAGAATTTGATGTGCTGGGGTAGAATGTTCTACCTTTTACTTGAAGGGGCCATTAAACCTAGAGGCATAGTCATGGATGTGAAAGCAGCGGACTGTTAAGTTCTAATCATCAAGAGCCTCAGAGAGGCGAAATACCTGCCTGCCGGCGAGGCAGGTCGGTAACAAAGTCCGGTGCCTAGTCTCCTAAGCTCCGGCGGAGCGTCATGTTAAACATCGTTTTGGCGAGCATATAACGCTCCGCCGGAGCTTTGATTCTAAGAACTTAACAGCCCTGCCGGGACTGTTGGCAATGCCCACAAGTTCAACGGTCTTTACATTTACTTTCTATAAGCAAATAGCATCGAACCCTAAATTATTTAGTTTTATTAAACAATAAAAACGGGGTTGTGTAAAAAGTCCTTCGGCCTTCCTGCCGGCCGGCCGGCGGGTTCACACAACCAATAATATATTTTTTGGAGCTTCGCAAAAACAGGTATAAGGAAAAGGGCCGGTCGATGAGTTGGTTTGACTGTAATCGGGAAGCAAAAGCATTGAAACAACAGGATGATTTTAGCTGGCTGAAAGAAGTGAACTCACAGTCCTTAAACAGTAGCCTGAAAAATTTGCACCGGGCCTTTGTCAATTTTTTTGAAGGGCGGTCGCGATTTCCCCGTTTTAAAAGCAGGCGAAGCCAACAGTCGTTTCACTGTCCACAGCATTGTGAGGTGAAAGGAAATCGTCTTTTGATCCCAAAGTTTAGAGGAGGGATTCGCATTCGCCTACACCGGCCGCTAGAAGGGGTGATCAAAAATGTGACGATCAAAAAGACCGTTTTTGGAGCCTACTATACCTGTATACAGGTGGAGGTGGAAAAGATACCTCAGCCTGCTAAAACGGGGAAAAGTGTAGGCCTGGACCTGGGACTGCATCACCTGATCACGACGATGATGGAGAGCAGGTCGCACATCCGAGGACGTTGTGGCGTTTTGGAAAACAGTTATCGAAAGCATGCCGGGATTTGAGTAGAAAACAAAGGGGCAGCCATCGTTATGAGAACCAAAGGCGAAAGGTAGCCCGACTGCATCAGAGGATCCCCACAAGAGCTGAGGTGAAACTTTTAGTGACCGACCACAGGTTGGTACTTTTGTCAGTCCCTCCGTCACCGTAATAATTCTCATATACCAGGTATCCATCTTTAATGACCAGTAATGGACGGGCTAGCGGGTCTTCCTCTGCAAATTGATGGGCGAGCTCCATTTTGCCGGCATCCATTCCGTGAGCATCCAGAGAAGCTTCTTTCCAACCGTCGGTGGGCCAATAGGGCCTTTCATCCTCTTTCTCACATACTCGGCAACTTCAACGCCTCGACAATCTCCTGATAGCCCGGCTGATCACTCAAGGCAGCCAAAATCGGATTTTTCTCGATCCAGGGAATATAAGGATGCTTTTGGTCAAAAGCCTTTTGTACCCATTCCATCGCCTTTTCTTTATCACCTAATGTAGAATAGATTTCTGCTATACCCCAGAGGTTCCAGGTTTCGCCGGTATCGACTAGCTGCTGGGCAATTTCCAAGGCTTTGTCTGTATTTCCCGCCTTGGCATGCCCGACTCCCAGGCCGAAAACAAACATGGGGTCTTTGGCGGCCATTTCCATATGCTCAAGAGCTTTTGTGAAATCTCCTCTGTCGGCATAAACTGTACCAATAATATAATGAGAAACAGAAAAAGAAGTGTCGACTTCCAAGCCACCCTGAGCTGCCTCAATGGCTTCAGCTCCATCCTCTTTCCACAGTAACATCCATCCTTTCCAGGCATGCCAGAGCGGGTTCTGAGGCTCTGCCTGGATGGCTAGTTCCATTTCCGTTATGCCCTGCGCCACATCCCCACGAAGTTGATGTAGCCACCCATAATGTGCATGGGCCCGGCCCAGGCTAGGATCCAATTCAAGGGCCTTTTTGAAGTACGCTTCGGCTCCTTCCCAATTCCAAAGCACATATTGCATCATCTGTGCGGTATCGGCCAAGGCAGCCGCTTGTGCTTTGGTTTCTTCTTCATTGACAGGCTCCTCCGCTTCTTCAGCATCTTTGCTTCCTCCACAATAACTCAGGCCCAGGAGAAGAGAAAAAAGGAGTAGAAACTTCAAAGGGGTAAATAGGTGTTTGATCTGCATGATGAAAGTTTTAGGTTAAAAAATAGGGTGTAATTGAATGGTATCGGTTTTGGCCAGGCCTATTTGATCCAACAGCGCTTGAAATTCAGGTTCATTTCTAATCGGATCAAACCAGGGCGCCATTTTGATGGTATACATTAAATAAAAGGAACGCTGACCAACATTTTGCGTTATAACTTTTAAGGCTTCCTCTTTATTTCCCAGAGCCATGTGGATCTGTGCGGTATTAAAATTCCCTCCTTCTTCCAGGTTTTGTGCAATTTTTATAGCGTAGTCTCGATTACCGAATAAGGCATTGGCATATGCTTCAATCACCTTGATGTGGGCGTCGTCCTCGGGGTATTTCAACCGCCTTTTTTCCAGATCTGCCAGGATAGCTTCGGAACCGGCTCCTGTTTTTATAGCTTCATTTATCCGAATGTAAAAATCTAAAAGTATATGGTAGGGGCAGTCGGTGCCATGCTGTTCGAATAATTTGACCAATTCCTTTTTTGCCAGGTCTGTTTGCTCGTCGAAATAATAGGCCCAGGCCAGATCACATCTGGCAAAATGGGCTTCCGGATCTACTTCCACACTTTTTTCTGCTGCCGAAATGCTTTCCTCCATCCGGCCGATCGCCCACATGAGTTGGCTATAAGAATCATAAGGTTCCCAACTGTCGGGGGCTTCTCTGATTGCTAAACGGAGTTCCTGTGCTGCCGCCGACCAATCCCAATCGCTGAAAATCTTGATCATGGCTAATTGATGATGATCCTTGGCAAAGGCCTCATCTAAATCAATTGCTTTTTGAAGGTAGATCCTAAATTGTGCATACGCTTCCTGAGAATTAAGCACCCCAAAACCCTGTAGCAAAAAACTTTCCACCAAACCGGAATAAGCCGGACCATAGCTTGGATCTATTTCTAAAACTTTTTCGTAAAAATCGATGGCTTTATAAATATCATCAATGGAGCCTCTATTGGAATGGTACCGCCCTTGTAAGTAAAGTTCATAAACCCGTGGATTGACCGCCTCCGCTTCATTTAATCGTTGAACAGCCTCAGGGGTTAAGGCTAATTCGATCTTATCTACCAGGGAGCGGACCACATCCCGGTACAAGAATTGGATGTTGGACAATCGTTCCTGGCTTTCAAAGGGTTTCATCAGATATTCATCATTAGTACCGCTAATGAGTTGTACTCTTATTTTAAATTCGTTGCCGACTTTATAGACGGAGCCTTCCACCAATGCATCCACCTTTAGTTCCTGAGCAATTTGACGAGCAGTCTTTTGGGTTCCCACATATTGTTTCATGGTGGTATAGGGGCGGACCTTCAATCCGGTTTGAGCTAACTTGATAATGAGCTCTTCGTGCATGCCGTCGACTATGTATTCCTGGTCATCCAGCTCAATACGGTTTTCAAAAGGCAAGACTGCCAGTCGGTCGATTTTCGTGCCGGATGCAATGATGCTCAAAAAACCAAATATGCCCAACAGAACTAATGCGATGGTACTTAGGGCTAAAGGAAGCCGCTTTCTGAGCCAAGGTCTTTTTTGGGGCTTCTTTAACTTTCCTTTTAAGTCAATAGGTTCGGGCACGACCAATCCCTCATGAGCCATCGCGTAAATGGTTCGGGGGTGGGCATCGTTCTTAAAATGAAATTTTCCTAATGAGGTGACTGGAAAGCCCTCCTTGTTTTTTATTTCCTGAAAAACCTTTTCCGATATCAATACACTTCCGGATACGCCTAAGGATTCTACACGGGAGGCCAGGTTGACACTATCTCCAATAATATCGGCTTCGTCCATTAAAATATCCCCAACATGAATGCCTATTCGAACTGGAATGGAAGGAGCTTGCCTGAACTGAAGTTGCATGTCAACGCCACACTTAACAGCATCCACACAGCTGTCAAAAATGCTGAGTGTGCCGTCACCGTAGTATTGAATAATTTCCCCTTTATGTTTGAGGGTGGTGGGTTCAAAAATAGATCGGTGGTGGGAACGCACTTTAAGGCCTTCTGCTTCGCTCTTTTGCATCAAGCGGGTGTATCCTTGGATGTCAGTAAACATGATGGCTGCCAGTCGGCGTTTGTATCCCATGACGAGGATTAGGGTTTCTTACAAGATACGAAAAAATAAAGAACACGACAGCTGAACCAGCTGTCGTGTTCTTTATTTTTTCTAAAAATTACGCTCCGACTCGAATCAATTCAACCGAAACGCCATATCCCCAACTCCCGCAAGTTTCGTTACCATCGGATCAACTTCCGTAACAATAGAACAGCCCATCATTTCTCCTATTCCAATTCCCTTAAATTTACGAGTCGTTCCCAGTCCGCCTTCACTGGCAAAGGTGGTGAACTTGAAAGAGCCCTCTACAATGCAGCCTGGTTGGAGTTTATATCTGGACAGCCCCCCAGGATTTGTGAGCTTGGCTGATATTTTTTGTCCTTTGGAAGAAACAAAGGAGATTACTTCTATCGTCCGGTTTTTCTGAACCTTTAATTTTACTTTAAAAGATTCCTTGGTGATGGGATGTGATTTTCCATCCGATTGAGCCGTTAAAGTAAAATTGGTCAGAAATATTAGACTAAACACTAATGTGATCGTTTTCATTTTTTGTAGGATTTTTTTAAAATGATTTCAAAATTTATAATTCAATTTAGCCAATCGGGATTCACCTTACATCACCTGAAAGTATGAAATGGCCCAATTCACTGATTATGGTGAGGAGAATAATATTGGAATAGTGGTAAGTGCCTACAATTTGCTGCTTCTGAAAATCAGCATATATGCGTTTATTTTTTTAATTTCATTATTTTAATCATACCCAACCAATATGGCAGGATCTGAAATAGAAATTATTCTAAGCCGGCAATTAGCAGATTGCTTGTCCGTCCCCGTTTTTATTGTAGACCCTAAAGGGAATTTATTGTTTTACAACGAGCCCGCCGAAGAGATACTTGGTAAGAAGTATGAGGATACCGGGGAGATGCCCGTTAGCGAATGGTCAACCATGTTTACACCTAAAGACAAAGAGGGTAACTTATTACCCCCGGAACAATTACCTTTGGTAAAAACACTTAGTCAACAAAAACCTGCACATGGATCGTTTTGGATCAAGAGTTTGAATGGGCAGGATTACGAAATTTCAGTGACGGCTTACCCAATTATAGGTAGGTCCAAAGTTTTTACAGGCGCAGTAGCAATTTTTTGGATGAACAGCGATCAGGATGAAGTTTAAGTTTTTAGGAACAAGGGGCTCTTATCCGTCTCAAAAAGAGGAGCACCTCTCTTATGGGGGCAATACCTCTTGTGTGGAACTCAGTAATCATCAGCACCGACTGATTCTGGATGCCGGGACGGGTATTCTGGGCCTTGATTTTGAATTGTATGCCAACTTGCCCCGGATTGACATTCTGCTCACCCATCTGCATATGGACCATATTCAGGGGCTGGCTTTTTTTAAACCGCTTTTTAAAAAGAACCTGGAAGTTCATATTTGGGGGCCCGGAGGGACGTCCAATAGTTTGCGGTCCCACCTCAACCGATATTTTTCTCCTCCTTTATTTCCTGTACCTATTAGAGAGTTGCCTTGTCAACTTCACATTCACGAAATTTCCAATAGCACCTTTACAATCGGAGCTTTCGAGATTACTACCGCTTTTGTAATCCATCCCGGCCCGACCCTTGGGTATCGAATAAAAAATGGAGCGAAGGTCATTACCTATATCCCGGATCACGAACCGATGGTCGGCTCCCAGAAGCTGTATAATAAAGACAAGTGGGTCTCTGGGTTCTCTTTGTGTAAAAATGCGGACGTCCTCATCCATGATTCGATGTATACTAAAGAGGAGTATCCTTCCAAAATAGGCTGGGGGCACAGTTCCACAGAACATGTTATTCAATTGGCCAGGCGTGCAGGAGTAAAGCAACTATTTCTTTTCCATCATAATCCGGAGTATCCGGACAACTTTCTGGAGCAAAGATTAGATCGAATAAGGCAAAACCACCACGAGCCATATGATATACTGCTAGCAACTCAGGGAATGGAATACGAATTGTAGTAATCGTTTCTTAACCCACCTTATCTGTTTCTCACCGAATTCAATGATTCTATCACATTGGTACTTTAGGGTGATTCCGAGAGTCCGTTTTTACCGCATTTTTGAATCATTGTTTAATGATGAAAAAAAATATACTGTGAAAAATAGAAGAAGCTTTTTAAAAGATAGCCTTTACTTGGCCGGCGCTTTGGTCATGGCCAATCCTTTTTCCGATCTATTGAATACGCTGGAAAATAAAGCAGTTGACAAAGAAATTAAATTCAGACTTAAATTAAAGTCCAGGCTTTTTGGTATCAAAATAGGGGAGAAGAGAGGAAAGAACTACTTGAGTATTCGTTCCTTAAGCGGCGGAAAAGAAAAGCGGGTGTTTACATTCGAGCCTGGCCAAATTGAAAGGATCTATAAAAAGGACTTAAGAAAAAATACGCTTTCCTTTGAGTCATCGGGTAAGTTATTTTCAGTTAGCTTGGATCGGAATAGGTTTGATACTGATTTCCCAGGGGCTTCTTTTCCGGATCCTGTCCCCCCACAGGGAGAAATTTTAGGGATTCTTGCCTTTTTAGTGGTCGCGGTGGTGGCTATTTGCTGGGGAGCTTATATCTCAGAGATGGTTAAGGGTAAACCAAAATCATCAGGATTTATGCTGGAACCTGGTCTGGAAGAAGAACCAACGGTATGGTATTGATTCATTTTTTCTCAAAAAAATATTATGAAAACAATTAATCTTTTTTCGTTTCTATTAGTGTTACTTTTTTTATTTGGAATAAATAATCAGGCCAGTGCCCAACTTAGAGAAGCCAACACTTCAGATGCTGATATCGGCCCGGTTTTTGTCAAATTTAATAAAGAAGGAATCGCAAAGTACACGCTGAAAATTCCTGCAAAAGGTGAAAAAACTTTCGAACTGGATGGGAAAACCTTCAAACAGGTGGAAATCAGACAGCTGAAAGGCTCCAAGGTGAAGTATAAACTTTTTAGAGGAAGTTCACTGCTTTCTTATGGACATACCACAGGGGTAATAAAAAACATCAAAAGCGACGGACGGTCGACTTATTACCTTTCCGTTATAGCAGAGGATGTGATCGATACGATTACCTTGCAGTGGAAAAGAAAGTGACCTTTGAGTAAAAAGTCTTTCCCACGGAAGGACTTTTTACTCAATCCCAACCATAATATACTTTTACTATATCCTACTCTGATAAGTATACAGATCATAATACCTTCCTTTCTTAGCCAACAATTCTTCATGTTGGCCCTCTTCTACAATTCTTCCATCTTCAATAACCAAGATCTGGTCGGCTTTTTGGATGGTACTTAAGCGGTGAGCGATCACGAAGGTCGTTCGATCCTTCATCAGATCATTCAAACTTTTTTGGATAAATAATTCGCTTTCGGTATCGAGATTGGAGGTCGCTTCATCCAGGATAATAATTTTCGGATTGGCCAGTAAGGCTCTGGCGATGGAAATTCGCTGGCGTTGACCACCGGATAGCTTGACGCCTCGCTCTCCAATTAGCGTATCCAGCCCCTCATCAAATTTGTCAGTGAATTCATCAACATAAGCTCCTTTTACGGCCGCCAATAATTCTTCCTCTGTGGCATCCGGCCGAGGGAAAAGGATGTTTTCCCGGATGGTCCCCTCATATAAAAAGTCGTCTTGTAGCACCACGCCTAGGTCCTTTCGGTACGAATTCAGGTTAACTGTTGACAGGTCTGTCCCATCAATCGTTACCGTTCCGGATATCGGCGTCAGGAAGGAAGCCGCCAGACTGGCAATAGTCGTCTTACCTGAACCCGATGAACCCACCAAGGCAACAACATTTCCCCTGGGAGCATGGAAAGAAACATTGTGCAGGACCTCTTTATTTTCCTCATATGCAAAGCTTACGTTATCAAACACGATATCGCCATGGATATCTTCTAAGACTACTGTTCTTTGTTCGGGATCATCCTCTTCATTCATATGCATCAATTCTTCCGTGCGATCCAGGCCGGCCATGGCCTCTGTCAATTGTGATCCGATATTTCCCATTTGGACAATAGGGGCAATCATGAAGCCTAAAAACAAGGTGAAGGATAAGAATTCACCGGTAGTCATGTCGCCGCCCATCATATAATACCCACCAATTCCCATAATACTCGCCGAAGCCAAGCCTATTAAAAAGGTAGAGGAACTGGTCATTAAAGCGGTAGCGGTCAAACTTTTTTTCACGTTCAGGAAAAGGCGGTTGGCACCTTCTTCAAAAAGTTCACTTTCCTGCTGTTCGGCATTAAATCCTTTTATCACCCTAACCCCGTTTAAAGTTTCTGTTAAACGGCCCGTAACTTCGGCATTGATCTTCCCTCTTACTCTGAAAATAGGTCGGATATAACCAAAGGCCTTGAAGGCGATGAAGGCAAAAATGATAACCGGAACAATAACAAATAGAGTCATCCAGGCATTCATCCGGATCAAAATGATCAGAGATAATATGGAGGTGACGGACCCACCGATTAATTGAACTAGGCCGGTGCCTACCAGGTTTCGGACTCCTTCAACATCCGTCATGACTCTGGATACCAGCGCACCAGACTTGTTGTTATCAAAGAAGCTCACGGGCAGGGTCAGTAGTTTTTTCTGAACCTTCGTTCTTAAAACCTTGATCAAATGCTGGGCCTCTACGCTTAGCAAGCGGACGAGAGCAAAGGAGGTCGTTGCCTGAACAATAATGGAAGCCACCACAATGATTAGGAGCAAGGTAAGAGCCTGCCGGTCCTTTTGAGGAATGATGTCATCCAACAGAAATTTACTCGCATAGGGTAGGACCAGTCCGGAAAGACTGCGGATCAGGATTAAGATCAAACCTATGGATACAATTCCTCTTCTTGGCCAGATAAATTCTTTGAATGCCCAACCGAAGGATACTTTCTTTTTACTCATGATATGTAATTGAAGTTCTCTAGAGATGTCAAATTTCAAGCCAAGATAGTTAATGTGACAAAAAGGCAGATTTAGAGATTATGGAGTTTGTTGCGTTTTGTTGCGATTTGTATTGATTGTTGGATAATTCTGTAGTATATTAGTTTTTGTTGCAAATAAAAAATAAGGCTATGGATCCAAAAAAAATTCTTGCTGCGGCAAAAGCTGCCCCCTCAAAAGTGCAGATTGAAGAACATCGGGAGGCTGTAAAACTACTACGGGAAAAGGGATATACCTGGCGGGAAATTGCCGATTTTCTTAATAAGCAGGGTATTCAAACGGATCACACGCGTGTTTACCGGACCTTTGGTAAGTCGCCCAGGCAACGTCCCACAGAAACTCGAGAGGTACAAATTTCAAAGATTACCTATTTGGGCGTACGCAAGTCCAAGAAAAACAATGCCTGGAATGTGATGGAAATTGAACTTCCCTCAAAATTGGGTCAACCGATCACCGTGATCGGTTATGCGTGGGGAACGGGCGATGCTAATTTCGTTCTTGAAAACGAGCATGAAATTGCTTCTCAGAATGCCACTCTTGTCGTCAAATCAGGGGATAAATTTCCTACGGCCTATCTTAAAGTGGAACTTAAGATGGAAGGAGATGTGTGGATGGAAAGTGAAGTGTATATTATGCCTAAGTGGGAGATTCTGTTATAGAATGGCTCTCCCGCGCCCTTTAATTCCCTAAAGGGTAGCCGCCCGCAAGTTTTAAATATTGAGAATGAAAAATATGGATGAATTAGGCATGCATGCAGGAGCCAAACCAGAAATATTTCGGTTTGCCGAAAGCCTTAGAGCCAATATGACAGAAGAGGAAAGGAAGCTTTGGGAATATCTAAGATTAAAACCAAAGGGCTTTAAGTTTAAAAACATCATTAATGGTTATTTAGATAAAACTTCTTCATAATAGGTGAGGGCTGGCCTCCCTATAGGGAATAAAAGGGCGCGGGTGGGGATTATCATTGATTCAGCAACACCTAAATCAATTAACTCATGCTAAAATTCTTTAGAAATATCAGAAAGTCATTGATTAATTCAGGAAATGCCAGAAAGTACACTCTTTATGCCATTGGAGAAATCGCTCTGGTAGTCATTGGAATTTTAATAGCACTCCAATTGAATAATTGGAATGAAAACCCGTTCGCGGCGGTCTGTGAACGCCAGGCACCATCTCTATGCTTTTGCATTGTCACAGATAGAAATAATAAAAAAACCGCCTTAGCTCGAAGAGCTAAGGCGGGTGATGGGTGCCTAACCGGATTTGAACCGGCGACCTCTAGAACCACAATCTAGCGTTCTAACCAACTGAACTATAGGCACCAGATTTGCTTTTTAAATTAAGCGATTGCAAAAGTAAAATATAAATTATAAAATGGCAAGCACTTCACGAGTTTTAATTTTATCTATTTTTTTATTGCTTTCCTTTTCTTGTTCTAATTCTGATCATCAGGCAGAAGATCGAGTTTTGGAAGTGATGCTTCTGGAATGTAAACCTATTGAATGGCCGGATGGTTCCACTTCTTTCTCGATTTATGCCACTATCGGAACGAATCAAACCAAGGTGGCTAATGCTCCTGCTTGCCAGGCTGTTGAAAAAATTCATTTTAAAGATCATTTCCCAGATAAGGAAATTGTTTCCCTATTAAATTCTAGTGTGGGAGATTCTCTTTTGTTTTATTATTTGGAAAAAACAGCAGAAGGCCTAAGAGTCGGATTTTCTACAAAAAAGGAGACTAAGTCAAACATTATTACTACTTATAAAAATGGAAAGTTTTTCTTTAAATAAAAAAAAGGCCCCTCCCTGTGACGGAAGAGGCTATCCCAAAAACCGATTAAACATTTACAATTTATTCTTACGTATAACTTTAAAAAAAGTTGTATAAATTTTATGGGAATATAACTATTTTTTGTTCGCTTCCGTAAAAATCTTTCTTTTTTTCGAAATTAAAAAAATTATTATAGGTTATTTTTATAATGACCGGATTATTTATGGAATGGCGCATTATTGGAGTGAAACGGTGGACCTACGGAACTTTAAAACCTTTTGAGCTCTGGGCAGTTTGACTTTTCCACCGTTATACTGTTAGTAAAATGTGGAAAAAAGTTCTCCTTCGGCAATTCGGATTTTTCTATTTTTGTAGGCTATGAGGTTAAAACAGCTCGAAATAAAAGGTTTTAAAAGTTTTGCCAACCACACAGTTATCAACTTTGAGGAGGATGTGATCGGCATCGTAGGGCCCAATGGTTCCGGCAAATCTAATATCGTGGATGCGATCCGCTGGGTATTGGGAGAACAAAAAAGCCGGGAGCTGCGCCTCGACCAGATGTCCAGCGTCATCTTTAACGGCACCAAAAAGAGAAAAGCAGGTGGCTTAGCCCAGGTTTCACTTACCTTTGAGAACACTAAAAACCTGCTGCCCACCGAGTACCATACCGTCACCATAACCCGGATGCTCTATCGTACAGGTGAAAGTGAATATCAACTCAATGGCGTAACTTGCCGACTGAAGGATATTACCTCCCTGTTTTTAGACACAGGCATCGGCTCTAACTCTTATGCCATCATCGCCTTGGGTATGGTAGATGATATTTTAACCGATAAGGATAACTCGCGCCGAAAGATGTTCGAACAAGCGGCCGGGATCTCTAAATATAAGGTCCGCAAGCGCGAAACGATCAACAAACTGAATAGCACCAAGGCAGATCTGGATAGGGTAGAGGACCTCCTTTTTGAAATTGAGGGCAACCTGAAATCCCTGGAAAAGCAAGCTCGCCGTACCAAACGTTACTTTGAACTAAAAGCAGAGTACAAACAAAGCAGCATTGACCTGGCCTTGTTAAAAATATCCAGCCTCAAAGAAAAGCACAAATCCATTAAGCAAAAGCTGGAAACCGAACAGGATAAATACCGCCAGTTTGATGTCGATATCAACCAATTGGAATCCAAACTGGAGTCGGAGAAAAAGGCGAATCTGGATAAAGAGAAAGCCTTGTCTGATCGCCAGCGAGAGCTCAATGAGATCATCAGCCGGATTAGAGGGATGGAAAATGACAAGCGTATGCAGCATCAAAAGCTACAGTTTGTCGGTCAAAACCAGGAAAAACTGACCAAGGATATTGAATTGGCTGAACAAAAACTGAAACAACTCGAGGAGGATATCAACCGCTACCGGACCGAAGTCAATAGTGAAAAACGCGTCGAAATAGAACTGGAGGAAAAACTGGAAACGGCCAATCAGCAACTGGATACCATACGAAAGGATCATGGAGCGATCAAATCCGGAATGGATGCCGAGATCCAGGAGCAACAAGCTGCCGAGCGGGCCCTTTTTGAGTTGGAAAAACAAAAAGCCATCCTCAGTAATCAAATACAGGGCTATCGTCAAGAACTGGATCGCAGCGATGTGGATATTGAACAGCGGAGAAAGGAAGTAGCGGGACTTAAAGAAAAAATAGCCTACCTGGAGGAGGAAGAGCAGAAAAAACGCAAGCTGCTACACAGCCTTCAAATTGCCGAAGATCAACGCCAACAGGACTTATTACGAGTACAACAACAACAGGAAGAGTTGCAGAAAAAAAGCACCCGGGTCAACCGAAGCCTGGACGCTTCTCGCAACGAACATAAGTTGATCAAAAGTATGGTCGAAAACCTGGAGGGCTTCCCGGAATCCATCCGCTTTTTGAGCAATTCCCCCTGGAACAATAACGCACAGTTGTTGTCGGATCTCATCTATGTAAAGGAGGAGTACCGCATTGCTATAGAAAACTATCTGGAGCCCTACCTGAATTATTACGTGGTTGAAAATGCCGCAGCGGCCTATGAAGCAATCCGCCTATTAGGTCAAGCTCAGCAGGGGAAAGCCAATTTCCTTATACTGGAAGCCTTTGAGGACTACAACCCACCTCTGATGATGGGCCCCGATATGCTGAATGCTATGGACCTGGTAGAAACAGATCCAGCTTATCGGAAACTAGTCAGCTATCTACTCGAAAATGTTGTCATCACCGAGTCAGAGGAAATCGGCGGCGCCCTGCCTGAAGCCAATAGAACCATCTTGAGTAAAAGCGGCCGGATCATCCGGAAAAAGCACAGCCTTTCCGGTGGCTCCGTAGGTTTGTTCGAAGGTAAAAAGATCGGTCGTAAAAAAAGTCTGGAAATTCTATCCAAGAAAATTAAAGAGCTGGAGATAGATGCCAAAAACCATGCGGACAAACAGTTTGAGCTCAAAAACAAAGAAAACCAACTTAAACAAAAAAGAGCTACTCCCGAAATTCAAAGAGAACAGGAAGAACTCAATAAAATTACCCAGGAAAAAATAACCTACCAGACTCGCCTGGAAAACTATGAGGCCTTCATTCAGACGGTTAATCAGAAAAAGGAAGAAATTCATAGAGGAATAGCAGAACTGCAGGCAGAAGAACGTGCCATTAATCGTCAATTGCTGGAAAAGGAAGACATCATTGATAAGATCAAAGAGAAGATCTCTTCGATGGATGGCTCCTTTCGCAAAGCAGCAGATGAATTAAGCCAGGCTTCTTCTGATTACAATCAGAAAAATATTGATTTTATCCGCCAACAAAATAAGGTGGGAGCTATCCAGCGGGAGCTAAACTATCGGGAAACACAATTTAGTGAAACGGAGAGAGGCCTGGCAGATGCTCGCAAGGGAATCCGCGAGAACGACGAGGAAAAGGGCCAGATTAATGATCATCTCGAAGAACTGGAAAAACGCCTGCTTGCAGCTTACGAAACCCGAAAAGAAAAAGAAGCTACCTTAACCTCCGCCGAGCAGACTTACTTTGATGCCCGGGGAGGCATCAACGCCATTGAAGATACGCTTCGTAAACTCACCCGCAGCCAACAGGAAACCCAGATCCTGGTTAACCAGTTGAAAGAAAAATTCAATGACGTTAAATACCAAATCAGTGCAGTTGCTCAGCGATTAAAAATCGAGTTTGAGATCGATATCAACCAGATCGTGAATCAAGCTCCCCCTGAAGGCTTAGATATGACTGAGCTGGAAATGAAGGTGGAGCGGATGAAAAACAGGCTTGACAACTATGGCGAGATCAACCCCATGGCCGTAGAAGCCTACGACGAAATGAAAGAACGTTTCGATAGTATCACCCAGCAAAGAGATGATATCCTACAGGCCAAAGAGTCCTTATTGCAAACGATCAAGGAAATAGAAGAAACCGCTACGGAACAGTTCCTTTCCGCTTTTGAAAAAGCCAGGCTTTACTTCATCGACGTATTCCGCAGCCTCTTCACTGAGGACGACAACTGCGACCTAATGTTGCTGGAACCGGACAACCCACTGGAATCCAAGATCGAAATCGTGGCCAAGCCCAAAGGCAAACGCCCTCAAACGATCAGCCAGTTGTCGGGAGGAGAAAAAACACTGACAGCAACGGCCCTTTTGTTTGCCCTTTACCTGCTCAAACCGGCTCCTTTCTGTATTTTCGATGAGGTGGATGCTCCACTGGATGATGCCAATATCAATAAATTCAACAAGATCATTAAGAAATTCTCGAAAGACTCTCAATTCATCATTGTTACCCACAACAAACTGACCATGGCCGCCGTAGATACCATTTATGGAGTGTACATGGCCGAACAGGGCGTCTCCGGCGTCAGCCAGGTAGATTTCCGAGATTACGATCATATGGCTACCTTTGAGCGGTCCGCCAACTAAAAAAGAGCCGTCAATGCGCCGACGGCGCATTGACGGCTCTAAAAAAAAGAACATGGCCAGCGATTTTTCAGAATTTTTTAAACGCCTGCGTCCAATCGTATTTGCTTTCCTGTTTGTGCTGCTTGTGGGAACGGTGGGATATAAAATCATTGTGCCGGATGCCAGCTTTTTTGACGGCCTGTACATGACTTTTGTGACCGTTACCACGATCGGTTATTCCGAAGTGATTGCTCTGGAAAATAATACGGCCGGTCGGGTTTTTACCATTATAATTGCCTTCCTGGGTATAGGTGTATTGACTTACGGTCTGTCAAATACCGCTGCTTTTATTATAGAAACAGATCTTACCAAACCTTTCAGAGAACGAAAAATGGAAAAAAAACTGAGTAAAATGAAAGGCCATTTCATCATTTGTGGTTGGAGTACGGTCGGCAGGCACGTAGCCGAAGAGTTAGAGCATACAAAACGCTCCTTTGTAGTGGGTGACTGGAACCAGGAAGTTGTTGACGAAGTCAATGAGCTTTATCAGTTTGGTATGGCCTTCAAGGGAGACTGCACCGACGATGATTTTCTGAAAAAACTAAATGTGCAGGACGCAGAGGGTCTTTTTATCGCTACCAGGGATGATCATCAAAACATTGTTATTTGTGTGACGGCCCGTCAGTTGAATAAAACCATGCGGATTGTGGCCCACTGTAAGGAATCGGATGCCCAGAAAAAACTCCATTTTGTAGGTGCAGACAGTGTGGTGTCTCCTTCCTCTATTGGTGGACTGAGAATGGCCTCAGAAATGGTGCGGCCCACTGTCACCGGTTTTTTGGATACCATGCTCAGGGATACCAATTTGAACTTGAGAATTGAAGAAGTTACGGTCGGGGAAAAATACGCCGGTAAAACTGTAGCTGACCTTCCTCTGGAAGGCCTTGATATGACACTGGTAATGGCTATTCGGGAAGGCGGACAGTGGACGTATAATCCTACCCGGGATCATTCCTTAAAACAATATGCCGTGATCATTTTGATGACCTCCCCGGAGGAGCTTAAAAAACTGATTGCCAGGATGGGATAATTATCCTATCCGTAACAAAATCTCGTAAACAGACCTTAGCTCTGGAAGAGCGCCATATTGGTAACAAGGGATAAGCAGCCCTCAGAAAAGCTCCGGCCATACGGCCCGCACGGGAGGAGCGTTATATGGTCGCTAACATGATCAATTGCTTTAGCGGCCTCTCGTGTGCGGTCCGAACGGCGAAAGCTTTATCGGAAATTACAAACTAACTTTAGCTTTCTTCTCAGGAAAAAATCTCTCTCCATACCGCTTAAATAAATAGGCAAACAGCAGGGTAGTGAAGAATGAAAAAAGAGCATAAACCAAGGCCGGCTTAGTCATCTCATTATTTTGCAGAATATTATTGGTGATCAGTAAGGCCAGGGTGGTATTCTGTAAACCCACCTCGATCGATATAGTCGTCGCTTTTAAGTTGTCCAACTTAAGTGCCCGGCTTGAAAAGTAGCTGAAAAAAACTGCGATCAGGTGGGCCAGCAATATTAGGGGAAGTAAGGAAAAAACTTCCTGACTGGAGATGCCACTTCCTCCGCTGGATTGGTCGGCAAAAAATTTGATGCCAAAAATGGTAGCTAGTAAAAGTGTGTTGATGTATTTAAGTGGCTGCTGAAGCTTTTCGGAAATTTTTGAAAACTGCCTGTTGAACATCAGGCCGAGGAAGGCCGGTAATAATACAATCAAAAATACATGGGTGATCGTCTCTCCTGCAGATAGGCGGATTGCCTGGTCCATTTCCATAAAAAAATGCAGCGATAAATTAGTCAAGGTAGGTATGGTCAGGAGTATCAAAAAGCTATTTAGAGCGGTCAAAGCGATACAAAGTGCCACATTCGCTCCAACAATATAGGTGATGAAGTTACTGGTAGTGCCTCCCGGGCACAAAGCGATGATAAATAAGCCAACTTTTAGTTCAGGTGAAAAAGGAGATAGCCAGGCAATGATAAAAAACAGGATCGGCAAAAAGATCATCTGCAAAGTCAAACCTATGCCCAGGCTCTTGGGATGCCTGAAGATCTCTTTGAAATCGGATAGCTTAAGAGAAGAACCTATCCCAAACATTATTAAGGCTAAAACGGCCCCTATCAGAAAGTCGATTAATTCCATTGATTGTTTTGCTTTGACGCCAGCAAAGCTAATACATTATTCAACAATAAAGATGAGCTTGTGTAAAAAGTACGGGCGGCGAACCGCCGCCCGTACTTTTTACACAAGCTCATCTTTTTACATCAGTTCGCTGTCAAGAATATCGTCATTTTGAATGGGCAGCATTATATTTTCCTCAAGGGTTTTGGCTCCTTGAAAACCATTATACAAAGCTACTCCAATGACAATGTTAATAATGATTCCAAGTAGGCTAATGTTCAAAAGTGACCTTAAAAAAGCTATTCCCACCAGGGCCAACCCTATCAGGAAGGCTATTTTAGGGTTTTTTAAGCTGAGAAAACCCAGTCCTATATATAGCAAAGGGGATAGAAGCGTTAGCAAAAATACAGGCGTAGCAATGACGCCGCTTCCTACCAATCTAAGTAATGGAATAGTGGTAATGAGCAGATAAACAATACCAATACCAAATAAGGCTACTCTGCCTTGAGTGATTTTATCCTGACTATTTTTTATCAGGCGCTGTTTGATGTAGCTGTTCTTTTTTTCCATAATCTGAGGTATGTTCGGATGAAAGACAAAAACTAATAGCAGATTCACCTCTTTGGTTCCTTTTAAAACGTTATTTGTTTAGATTTGAGGACAGACTCGGAGGTGTTTTATTTCTTCTTAAAATAAACAAACTGGTGAATAACAGACGTATTTATATTCCGATTTTATTATTTTTTTTTACATATCCCTTCTCTCTGAATGCTCAATCCTTCGGACCTTTGGTCATCGAAGGAAAAGTAAATGACCAAATCCTTTCCAATGCCTTCTCCGGCGGCCTCAACAGCCCCCAATTCAATAGCCTTGATATTGACAACGACGGAGAGGACGAGATTTGTGTATTCGACCGGGCCGGGAATGTTATGTTACCTTTTGTTTGGGAAAATGGCGCCTGGAAACATGAGCCAAGCCTGGCCTCTGTTTTTCCTGAGATTAAAGAATGGGTGATCCTGCGCGACTATAATGATGATGGTATTCAGGACCTGTTTACTTATTCGGACGTTCCTGGAATAGACGGCATCATTGTATATAAAGGCTTTTATGACAATGACCTCATTGCCTTTGAGCGAGTTCATTTTACAGACCCTTTTAATGTGTTGTTCTTCGAACTACCGGGAGGGGGAAGAACGAATCTACGTGTTACCCGGATCGATTACCCGGCCATAGATGATATGGACTGTGACGGCGATTTGGATGTGCTGACCTTCAATGTGAGCGGCGGGCAGATTGAATTGTTCCAAAACATGTCTGTCGAACAAGGCTTCGAAAAAGATACCATCATTCTAAAATTAGTCGACTTTTGCTGGGGAGGCATCTTTGAAACCGGTTTTACCAAAGAAATTGACCTGGCACCGAAGCAGGGAGAATGTGCTTCTCCATCCAATCCTCTTGTTGAATTTCGTCATGCCGGCTCCACTATTTTGACGATGGACATAGACAATGACGGAGATAAGGATGCCCTTTTGGGCGATCTTTCCTTTGACAATATCAACCTCCTCAAGAATGACGGAGATTGTGACGAGGCCTGGATCAGTGAGCAAGACATTAACTTTCCTTCTAATTCTCTGCCGGTGAATATTTTTTCTTTTCCCGCAGCTTTCTGGATGGACGTTGATCGAGACGGAATGAAAGACCTTGTAGCTGCCCCTAATCTGGCACGTGGAGGAGAAGATCGGCTAGTCGCCTGGTTGTATAAGAATACAGCGGATAATGAAACACCCGTTTTTGAATTTCAGAAAAACCGTTTTCTGGTAGAAGATATGATTGACCTGGGTAGTAATACCCATCCGGCATTTGTAGATGTCGACCAGGACGGCTTGCTGGACCTGGTGGTCGGTAATGCGGGCATATTCAATGACTTTGAGATTAGTCGCTCCGGACTGTTTTACTTCCGTAATATAGGGACGGCCAATGAACCCGCTTATGAATTAATTGATTCTAATTATTTGAATATGAATCAGTTCAATCCGGATTTCTTTAATTTTGCTCCCAGCTTCGGCGACATTGACGGTGATCTGGATCTGGATATCATAGTGGGAGAGGAAGGAGGCGGTTTGTTTTTTGCCGAAAATACCGCCGGACCAGGCGTACCGATGTCTTTTGGTTCCTGGCAGTATTCCTTTCAAAATATTGTTGTGGGCTTATCCAGTACACCGCAGCTTTTTGATTTGAATGAAGATGGACTTCTGGATCTGATCGTAGGGGAAAAAGATGGTAATATCAATTATTTTCAAAACCAGGGTAGTAGGGAAAACCCGGTTTTTGCCTCTGACCCGACCCAAGCACCCAATAACTTTTTCCTTGGGATGGTAGACACCCGGCAGCCAGGTTTTATTCAGGGAGCTTCACAC
The DNA here is from genome assembly GCA_030430845.1 of Bacteroidia bacterium. Taxonomy (GTDB): domain Bacteria; phylum Bacteroidota; class Bacteroidia; order Chitinophagales; family Saprospiraceae; genus JANQPA01. The sequence continues at coordinate 61,015 of JAUIKE010000006.1, forward strand.
CCATTTTTCTTTTATGATATGGATGAGTTGCTGTTAGTCACAGGTACGGAAAATAGTCGCCTCGAAGTCTATGAAGATATCCAGAGTACTTTAGACGGTAGTTTTACTTTTTCGGAAAAGTCTGCTGAACTTCCCCATACCGGCTTTCGAACAGCTCCGGCTCTGGCAGACATCAATAATGATGGCTTATTGGAGATGGTAGTTGGCAATGAAAGGGGAGGGCTCTCCTTTTTTTATACTCCATGGGAAAAAGGGCAAACCACCCCTGCGGAAGAAGTTTTTACAGAAGACCTATTTACTGTTTTTCCCAACCCGGTAAATCAACGGTTGACGGTAGTAAGGTCAGAAGGTGCTGGTGCCGAGCCCTGGCAGCTTGAACTGTATAATATCAACGGGCAACTTATGAAAAACGCTATAATCGGAGAAAAGAATTTTGAGTGGAAATTGAGTGATTTACCAGCAGGTTTGTATGTACTGAAGGTTTTGAGTCCCGAAGGGGTTGGTAGTAAGAAGATCATGATTCAGCATTGATTGATAATATTAATAACTGATGTTACGCACTTTTGAAAAAATATATAATGTGCTGCTGCGCCCAGACGGGCCGTATGGCTGCAGCTCTATTTGTCCCCATCTTACTACAGGGTTGTGTAAAAACTCGTTCCTCGTTTTTACCCACCCCCGAAAATTTTGTTTAGGAGGTTGTTTTAAGAAAAAAACGAAGTTTTTTTCTTAAAACAACCTCCTAAAAGAATATTATTGGTTGGGGGAAAAGGCCGAAGGACTTTTTACACAACCCCGCAAGAAGCTGTCACCGCTTCGCGGTTTATAAGGCAAGTACAAAATCAACTCCGGGCGCCGTCCGGAGTGTATTAAGTATTCCTTGCTCCGAATATCAAACTTCCTACTCTAACCATGGTACTTCCTTCCTCCAGTGCAATTTTATAATCGCCTGACATGCCCATGGAAATTTCCTTAAAACTGTCTTGTGCGGCAAAATAAGTTTCTTTGAGGTAATCAAAAATTTGCTTGAGCTGGCCAAACTCTTTTCTTACCTGAACCATATCGTCTGTAAAAGTAGCCATACCCATGACGCCCAGGATGCGCACGTTTTTTAACTGAGTGAAAGTCTCCGAACTAAGCATTTCCTGAACCTCTATTTTATCAAAACCAAATTTGGACTCTTCCTCTGCAATGTGGAACTGAAGGAGACAGTCGATGATGCGCTCATTCTTTTCGGCCTGCTTGTTGATTTCTTTTAGCACCTTAAAACGATCCACAGAATGGATGAGATGAATAAAGGGGGCGATATACTTTACCTTATTAGTTTGAAGATGACCGATCATATGCCAGCGAATATCCTGGGGGAGTTGTTCGTACTTTTCGGCCAGTTCCAGTGCTCTGTTTTCTCCAAAATCCCGCTGTCCTTTATCATAAAGGTCTTTAATCATAGCAGCAGGCTTGGTTTTGGATACGGCTATCAGGCTTGCCTGATTATGCTGGGTTTCCTGCAGGATCTGTTGGTACTCTTCTACTTGCGTTGGCATCTTGATACTAGGTTTTACAATAGATAATGATTTAACATTCTTTTTTGTTCAGCCCAGATACATTTAACGGATTCTTTAAAATACTCCGCTTAGTTCAATCGTTCAATTGGACAAACAAACACACCCTATAATGTTGTACGAATCCAAATCGCGGCGGTCATCCAGGTGGAATAAAGCCAGGGCCATAACCATTACTATTATTATTCACTTTATATTATTGTTCGGGATCCTCACTTTTGGCGATCAGGAAATCCCCGAAGCTCTTAAGGCTGTCTTTAAAGACGATACCCAAACGGAGCAGATCGTTAAACCTTAAAACAGGCCGTGCAATTCGGCGCTGATCTTATTGATGATCTCGCCCATATCTTCAGGATTTTTTTCAAAATCCATCTCATCGGCATTGATGATCAGTAAGCGGCCGTCTGTTTCTTCATATTTGTCTATCCAGTTTTCGTACCTTTCGTTGAGTCGTTTGAGGTAATCGAGGCTCATGCTGCCTTCGTAATCGCGTCCTCTGTGGTGGATATGCGACACGAGGGTAGGTATGCTGGCCCGAATGTAGATTAACAGATCCGGAGGTTGGATTTGGGAGGACATGGTCTTGAACAGAGAAAAGTAGTTTTCAAAATCTCTTTTGGATAAGAGCCCCATATCTCTCAGGTTGGGAGCAAATATGTAAGCATCCTCATAGATTGTCCGATCCTGGATCACTGTTTTATTACCATTTAGGATATTGAGTACCTGTTGATAGCGGCTATTGAGGAAATAGATCTGCAAATTAAAGGACCATCTTTGCATATCATCATAAAAGTCGCTCAGGTAGGGGTTGTGGTCGGTGGGTTCGTAATGTACTTCCCAACCAAAGTGCCTGCTCAATTTAGTAGAAAGGGTAGTTTTTCCCGCGCCGATGTTACCGGCAATAGCTACATGTTTTATAAGAGATGTATTGAGTGTATCCGACATATTTACATTTTCTGGTCCTTGATTACAGTTGTTTGAACAAAAATATTTGTAAATGTCTTTGTTCAGGTACCTTATTCAGCACGAAAATATTTAAATCCCTAGATTTTAGGTAAAATTTCTCCTGAAATAAATATTTTAGGGCCGAAGAATGAAAACTAATTTATCAAAGATGCGATAACTCGCATTTTCCCCATTACCGGGTGCTTGCGGCGGAGCCGCAAGCACCCGGTAATAAAAAATAATTCAATTGCGAGCTTGATTGCAACTTGGAATAATTCTTATTCGACGATAAAACTCCCTTAAACTTCGAAAAAGTTACTATGACCGTAGATGAAAAACTAATTTCAAGGCTCGAAAAACTGGCTAAGCTGGATCTGACTACTTCAGAAAAGGAGAAGTTGCGCAAAGAATTGGACGATATTCTGAAGATGGTGGATAAACTGGAAGAGTTAGATACCGATGGGGTTGATCCGCTTATTTATGTGTTGGAAGAAAACAATGTGTGGAGAAAGGACCGGGTGCAGGGGCAAATTAAAAGAGAAGAAACTTTTAAAAACGCTCCTGATTCAGATGGAGAACATTTTAAAGTGCCGAAAGTAATTGATATCAAGAAATAAAACCGACTAATGGAGCCAATCATTTCCGTTAAAGAATTAAGAAAAACCTATATTATGGGTACTACCAAGGTGCATGCTTTGCAAAGCATTACTTTGGATATCCGCAAGAACGAATACGTCGCCTTAATGGGGCCCTCTGGTTCCGGGAAATCTACCCTCATGAACTTATTGGGATGCCTGGATACACCAAGCTCAGGAGAGTACGATCTCAATAATATTAATGTGGCGACCATGACGGATAATGAGCTGGCCGAAGTAAGAAATAAAGAGATCGGCTTTATTTTCCAGACTTTCAACCTTTTACCTCGTTTATCCGCGCTTGAAAATGTAGCGCTTCCTTTGGTTTATTCCGGAATGAACAAATCAAAAAGGCTGGAGCGCGCGCAGGAAGTACTCGAAAACGTAGGGCTGGGAGACCGTGTTGATCACAAACCGAACGAATTGTCAGGTGGTCAGCGGCAGAGGGTAGCCATTGCCAGAGCCCTGGTTAACAAACCTTCTATCATCCTGGCTGATGAACCTACCGGTAACCTGGACACCAAAACTTCTGTAGAGATTATGGAGATCCTGGAAAGAATTCACGATCAGGGCAACACCATTATCCTGGTTACTCACGAGCCGGATATTGCTGCTCACGCCCATCGAATCGTTCGCCTGCGAGATGGCCTGATAGAAACTGACATACGGAACGAAAAAATTGTGCGTTCTGATGATCCGGATCATTATTACAGAGTGAATCAATAAAGAACGGGGCTGTCTCATAACTTCCTTCCATCCGGACCGTCGGGTCGTCGTTATTCGACGCCCCTTAAAATTTTGTTTAGGAGGTCGTTTGAATAAAAAAACTTTGTTTTTTTATTCAAACGACCTCCTAAAAGAATATTATTGGCTGTCGAAAAAGGCCGTAGGTCTTTTGAGACAACCTCATTAGACTCCTCCGTTCGTCATTAAAACCTTTAGGAAGCTAGTGTCCTTATTATGATCTTCGGTAAGGATGGCAAGTACAAAATCTCTGCCTTGTTGTTCAAAATACCCGATCTGGGTATAGTCAGATTCGTAATAGTCCTCTATGGAAAAAAGAAAATCTGGTTCTATCAAATGAAAGGTAACCATTTTGTTGGGTTGAGGACTGAGGGGTTCTAAAAAGTCCCGGATGATTTTTTTGGCTTCAATTTTTTTTAAAAAAGGCCCTTTGTGACGCTTGGGTAGCCATTTATCATCTCCGGTCAGTAAGTCGGTTAAATATTCACCAGCCTTTTTTTCTGAAATTTCAGTAATGGTGAGTTGCTCTTTTCCGTTCCAGGAATTACCTGGAATAGGCAGTATGACCGGACTGTCCTTCCAATGTTTAGAATAGGTAATGCTGACCAGGTTTTCCCAGCCTCTGCTCAAGTCATTTTCTATCAATTTTAGATGAAACATACCCGACCGAAGTTGTCTGACAATAAAACGTTCCAGCTCGAAGTACTGTGTTTCAAATACATCAAAATGGAGCCAGGCTGTGTTGGAGTTTAGTACCTGGTCAAGGGCATCGAGCAGAGGTTCGGTATGGTTTTTTTGTACTTTCATATTCCTGCTTGCCAGACATGACATGTCTAGACATGTCATGTCTGGCTACTTTTTTCAACTATATACGTTAAATACTGATTATCAGTTGCAATCAGTCTTGATCAGGACATGACATGTCTAAGACATGTCATGTCCTGATTTTCACAGATGTCATGTCTTAAACATGACATGTCTTCTTTAGGATGAACAATTCTTTCCTTTACTTTGTATCCTTCAAAACAGAAATCATCATTTATGAGCTTTAAAATATACACAAAAACCGGCGATGCCGGCCAGACTTCTCTCTTCGGCGGTCGTCGCCTTTACAAACACGATCTGCGCATCGAATCTTACGGCACGGTGGATGAATTGAACGCTTATGTCGGCCTGTTGCGTGATAATATCAAAGATGAGAAAGTTCGCCAACTACTCAAAGCCATACAGGATCGATTATTTACCATCGGAGCAAATCTGGCTAGTGATCCCGAAAAAGATTTGCCGGCTCCGGATCTGAAAGTAGCAGATATCCAACTACTGGAAAACGAAATGGACCTCATGGATAAAAAACTGCCTCCCTTAAAAAACTTTATTCTTCCGGGAGGACACAATACTGTTTCCTACTGTCATGTTGCTCGTACCGTGTGCCGCAGAGCAGAACGATTAATAGTTGCCCTTGCACAGCAGGAAAAGGTGGCCGAAATCGTATTGAAATATATGAATCGCTTGTCTGATTACTTTTTTGTTTTGGCCAGAAAATTAAGCCAGGATCTGGAAGTGGAAGAAGTGGTGTGGAATCCAAGAAAAGTAGATGAATAATGAAAGTGGCTGCAACTACTTTCATTATTCATTTTAAAGTACCGCAGGTTGCATCCCAACTTGGATTAGTTATATTTGTAGATGTATGAAAGGAATTAAAGCAGCCATAGAACGATTGCCTAGTATTTTCCGGTACCTGATGGTATTAGGGGTAGTCATTTTTATCAGTTTCCTCTTCCCCAATAACCTTAAATTTAAATATAAATTTGAAAGGGGGAGGACCTGGCAGTACGAAGACCTGGAGGCTCCCTTTGATTTTGCGATTAAAAAAACGGATGAAGAAGTTCAGGCTGACCTGGATGCACTTGATAAAGATTTCGCTCCCTATTATGACCTGGATACAAGCCTGATAACAGGTAAGAAAAAGCAATTCCAGACAGCTTTCCAGGAGCAATTACAAACGGTTAGTCAGGATGCTCAGTTTCCTGATGTCAAAAGGCAACCACAGCGATACCTTAATTATGGCTATGGCTTTTTAGATAAAATCTATGAGGATGGCATCATAGAATTGTCAGGTGAACATACTGATAAAGGCAAGGATTTTGTGATCAATATTCTGAGCGGCAATAAAACCCATAAGCAAACCCTGGAGAACTTTATGTCAGTGAACCAGGCCAAGTCGGTCCTTAGTGATGATTTGCCCTATAGCGAGCTGTCTGAACCGGATTTTTTGCTCCCTATTTTGGATGAGCTAATTTCTCCAAATCTTCAATACGATTCAGCTCTGACCACCAAACTTCGCGATGACCTGCTGGCTACCGTGCCGAAAACCAGAGGCATGGTCCGCAAAGGAGAGATCATCATCAATAGCAATAGCCTGGTGACGGATGAGAGTTATCAAAAACTGATTTCTCTGCGAGAGCAGTATGAAAAACAACTAACTGAGAGCAAACCTCGGCAATGGATATTTCTGGGGTATTTTTTATTGACCAGCTTGATTATCGGTGTGTTCATGTTATATCTTCGTTTTCATGCCATCGATGTGTATAAAAGCTCTACTAAGATCCTCTTTATTTTCCTATGGCTGGCCTTATATAGCTATTTGGTTTATCTGGTAGAAAACATTAGCATATTAAGTGCCTATATCATTCCGTTCTGTATCGTCCCTATAGTTATAAAAACCTTTTTTAATGCACGCCTGGCCTTGTTTACGCATATCGTAGTGGTGCTGATCGCCAGTTTCTTGTCGAGCCTGGGCTATGAATTTACTTTCCTACAGATATTGGCCGGAATCATCGTTTTACTGACTAATGTAGATACCAGAGAGTGGACCCGTTTTTTTTACTCCATGCTGTTCATCTTCCTGACTTACGCCTTATCCTATCTGGGCTTATCACTTATTCAGGAAGGAGACATTGCGAGCATTGACTGGACGGTTTATTCCTGGATTTTCCTCAATGTATTATTCACCTTATTGGCTATTCCCCTGGTGCCTTTATTGGAGCGCTTTTTTGGTTTTACCTCTGCTATTACCTTGGTCGAACTGTCGGATATGAACCGGCCTCTATTGCGCGACTTATCTCTGAAGGCGCCCGGTACCTGGCAGCATTCCCTGCAAGTGGCTAACCTATCGGAAGCAGCTGCCCGCAAGATTGGGGCTAACCACTTATTAGTCAAAGTGGCTGCTCTATACCATGATATCGGAAAAATGATGAACCCCGAATTTTTTATCGAGAACCAAAGCGGCAAAAACCCACACAACGATATTTCCGACCTGGAGAGTGCCAAAATGATCATAAGCCATGTTACGGAAGGCGAAAAAATGGCTAAAAAGGCCAGATTGCCAAAGCTGCTAATTGATTTTATCAGAACTCACCACGGCACCACCAGGGTTGAATACTTCTACAGAAATTTTGTAAAGGACCATCCGGATATGGAGGTCGATGAATCTGACTTTCGATATCCGGGGCCCCGTCCCCGTACTACAGAAGAGACGATCCTCATGATCGCCGACTCCATAGAAGCCGCCTGCAAAAGCTTAAAAAACCCGACAGAACAGGATCTTTCAGAGCTGATCAATAAGATCATTGCCGGAAAAATAACCCATGGCCAGTTAGAGGAGTCAGAAATGACCTTCGAGGAGCTGGAACAATGCCGCCAGGTGTTTAAAACGGTGATGAAGTCTGTTCACCATGTTCGGATCGAATATCCTGATGAGAAGAAAACCGAAGCCAAAGAAACAAAAGAATAATTTATTATTTTTATCACCCTCAAAAAGCACCGACCCGATTTTTAGATTCATTTAAGTTGCGATAGAGTTCACAATTGAATAGATTTTTCCATAAGAGGTGCCAAAATGTTTGGCCCATACAGGCCAAACATTTTGGCACCTCTTAGGAAATTTATCTTGTGTACATCGCACTTAAATAACTTACTTCAGGATTTTGTAACAATTAATCAAATTGATCAGATGATTAGAGTTTCCTTGTTCTTAGCCTTATTTTTGATTTCTACTGCACAACTCTCGGCCCAGGCCGACCGCTGGCAGCAAAGGGCCTATTATGAGATGGACATTGATTTTGATGTCAACACCCACCGCTTTACAGGCCATCAAAAGCTTATTTATTTCAACAATTCTCCAGATCAGCTGGATAAAGTTTTTTACCACCTATACTTCAATGCTTTTCAGCCTGGTAGTATGATGGATGTACGTTCCCGTACAATTGCGGACCCGGACGGCCGGGTAGCTGACCGAATCCACAAGCTATCGGAGGATGAAATTGGTTATCACAAAATAACTTCTCTTAAGTGCAATGGTGAGGACGTTAAATATGAGGTAGTCGGTACCGTTCTGGAAGTTATGCTGAATGAGCCGATCATGCCCGGGGAAAGCGCCGAATTTGAGATGAACTTCAACTCTCAGGTGCCTGTCCAGATCCGCCGCTCCGGCCGGAACAACCGGGAAGGCATCGATTATTCTATGGCTCAGTGGTATCCCAAAATGGCGGAATACGATTATCAAGGTTGGCATGCCAATCCCTACATCGGCCGTGAATTTTACGGCGTCTGGGGTGATTTCGATGTGAAAATTACTATTAACAGCGATTGGACCATTGGCGGAACAGGATATCTTCAAAATAAAGCCGAAATCGGACATGGCTATGCTCAGGCAAATATGAAAAAATTGCCGCCAAAAAATGGCCAAAAACATACCTGGCACTTTAAAGCCTTCAATGTACACGACTTTATGTGGGCAGCCGATCCCGAATACAAGCACATCGAAAAAGAAAGAGCTGATGGAACCATCCTGCACTTTTTCTACAAAGAAACAGAGCGCACCAAAGAAACCTGGCCTCAATTGCCGGATATCATGGACAAAGCATTTGACTTTATCGAAGAGCATTATGGCGATTATCCTTATGACCAGTACACCTTTATTCAGGGAGGGGATGGTGGTATGGAGTATCCGATGGGTACGCTGATCACCGGTGAGCGCAGCCTGGGGAGCCTCGTAGGTGTATCTGTCCACGAGTTAATGCATACCTGGTACCAAATGCTGATGGGAACCAATGAAAGCCTGTACCCTTGGATGGATGAGGGCTTCACCAGTTACGCCTCTTCAGAAACCATGAACTGGCTCAGAAAAGAGGGCTTGTTGAATGGCAACTACCGGGAAAATCCTCATGAAGGTACCTTTAGAGGGTTCGCCCGCTATCAATTGTCCGGAAGAGAGGAGCCTATCTCCACCCATTCAGATCATTACACGACTAATAGTGCTTATGGCGTAGCGGCTTACACCAAAGGCTCCGTATTTTTGCAGCAGCTGAAGCATGTAATTGGTAAAGAAAACGTAGATGAAGGTTTGTTAAAATATTACAACACCTGGCGTTTCAAACACCCAAATGCGAATGATTTTGTCCGCATCATGGAAAAACAGTCGGGCCTTGAGCTGGATTGGTATAAGGAATACATGGTGAACACCACTCACATGATCGACTATGCTGTAAAAAGTGTGGATGGCTCAGGTAGTGGCAAAACGACTGTCACGATGCAGAAAGTCGGTGTTTTCCCCATGCCTTTAGATGTTCAGGTGAACATGAAGGACGGCTCCAGCAAAATGTTTAACATTCCGCTTCGCATCATGCGCGGCCACAAGCCGCTTGGCGATATGACCCTACTGGAAGACTGGCCCTGGACGAACCCAGAGTATTCTTTTGAACTGGATGTGGATGTTTCCCAGATTCAATCTGTAGTGATCGATCCGAATATCGGAATGGTGGATGTGGATAGAGAGAATAATACTTTTGAGGTAGAATAATCATAATTATTGCAGTTACTAAAAAGTTGTGATGCTTGGCCCTCCTTCGTCGGGCCGATGCTATGATACTTTTTCGCCTGCGGCGTAAGGGTACTGGACGTTTGTTTATGACTTAATGAGTAGTAATTAACTCAAATATAATTTATACCAGACGTCAGCATCCTGCGGCTGAAGGCCGCATAAGCATCCAAGCATCGGCCCGACGAAGGAGGGCCAAGCATCACAACTTGATAAATCGGACTTTGTAATGCTAATTAAAACCACAAAAGAAGTCCCCCGCTTTCTAGCCGGCGATCACACCCTCATCCAGGAAGTGCTTCATCCCAAAAACGATCCGGTCAAGCTGAATTACAGCCTGGCCTTCGCCACGCTCGAACCGGGAAAAAGCTCTTTACCTCATACCTTGCATCAAAGCTCAGAACTGTATGTCATCACTAAGGGAAAAGCTAGGGTGCACATAGGAAAGGAGCTAGCGCAAGTAGGACAGGGGCAAGTCGTTTTGATACCTGCGGGTGAAGAACAATGGATTGAAAATATAGGAGAAGGCCTCCTTGAGTTTTACTGTATCGTGTCGCCTCCATGGTCTGAAGATCAGGAAGAGGTTAAATAAAGGGCAATTTTGCATGAAGATATTACAGCTTTGTAAAAAGTTTCCTTATCCGGTGAAGGATGGAGAATCACTTGCGATCATGAACCTGGGAAAAGCCCTGGTAAAGCAAGGTGCAGAACTGCATCTTCTGGCCATGAATACCAGCCGCCATCAGGTAGAAATTACAGGAGATGCGGCTGCCCTTCAACATTATTCTAGTATACAATCCGTTTTTATCGACAACCGCATAAAGCCCTGGGATGCCTTTCTTAATCTCTTTTCGAGCCAGTCTTATCATATTTCCCGCTTCATTGATTTGAAATTTGAAAAAAAGCTGGAAGCTTTACTTAAAAAGCATAATTTTGACGTCATTCAGTTAGAAACCCTCTATTTGACTCCTTACATTGATTGTATCCGTAAGCAATCCAATGCTAAAATTGCTCTGAGGGCACACAATGTCGAATTTGAGATTTGGGAGCGGATCGTTCAAAATACTACCTTTGGTCTGAAGAAGATTTACTTATCTTATTTAACCCGAAAATTAAAGCGGTACGAGATCCAACAATTCGATCAGTTGGATTTGATGATCGCTATAACGGAGCGGGATCGCCAAAATTTTCGTCAATTGGGATACCGAGGCAAAGATGTCACCATTCCCATTGGTGTGGATCCGGCTCAGTACAAAGCGGATTGGAAAAATTACGCTCAGAAAAAGGATTTGGCTTTTATCGGCTCCCTGGACTGGATGCCGAATATAGAGGGTTTAAAATGGTTTGTGGATCTCATTTGGCCCGAATTGGCTAGCAGATATCCCGGACTTCAACTGCATATTGCCGGTAGGAATGCCCCTGCTTGGCTTCATCGGCTTAATCAGCAAGGTATGCTTGTGTATGGAGAGGTCCCGGATGCCCGATCTTTTATCAATTCTTATCCCATCATGGTGGTGCCTTTGCTTTCCGGAAGTGGGATGAGAGTGAAAATTCTGGAGGGAATGGCACTGGGGCGGGTTGTGTTGACCACGAGTCTAGGCTTGGAAGGTATTCCCGCCAGGCATCTCAAAGAAGTGATTATTGCCGACCAGGTGGATGATTTTTTAAAGGCTTTGGAGTATCTTCACGACCACCAAAAGCTGCTGGAAATTGGTCAAAATGCCCGAAAATTCATTGAAGGGCAGTTTGATAACCTGCTGATAGGAAAGCAACTCTTTAAAGTTTATGAACGAATGACGATGACCACGGTATGAGTATACTAGTTTGGATCAGCCTACTGGCACTTGCACATGCCTACGTTTTTTATCCCTTATTGCTGAAAATATGGGCTCGCGATCGTGCCCCGCACCGTGTACTTTTTCAAAAGGCTGATCAGTGGCCGGAGGTTCATGTACTCATGTCTTTATATAATGAAGAAAAGGTTATTGAACAAAAGCTGGACTCCCTTTTGAAGCAAGATTTCAAAGGCTCTTTACAAATCTGGATCGGTTCGGATTGTTCTTCGGATAAAACCAATGAAATTGTACAACGATATACGCAGGAAAATGCCCATATCCACTTTTTTCCTTTCAATTACCGCCAGGGAAAACCTGGTGTGATCAATACCCTGGCTGAAAAAGCCAAACAAAGTTTTTCTTCCGCAGACAGTACACTTTTTCTTATCACGGATGCCAATGTTTTTTTAAGCCCGGGGGTTATCCGTCTGCTCGCCGGGCATTTTAAGGATCCCGAGATCGCGCTTGTTGATGCCCGTATGGTTCATACCGGTATGAAAAGTGAAGGGATTTCAAAAGCAGAGGACCAGTATATTTCCATGGAAGTTTGGATAAAATACTGGGAGGGGATTTTATGGGGAAATATGATCGGTCCCTTTGGAGGTTGTTATATGTTGAGAGCCTCTCATTTTCAGCCGGTTCCCACGAATTTTCTGGTCGATGACTTTTACATAGCTATGAAAGTTTTTGAGCAAGGAGGAAAAGCCATCAATGAATTAGAGGCTGTCTGCTATGAAGCGGTTTCTCACGATATTGCAGTAGAATACCGGCGTAAAAAAAGGATTTCGGCCGGTAATTATCAAAACTTACTTAGTTTTCGGTCTTTATGGTGGCCTCCTTTTAAGGCCCTTAATTTTGCTTTTTTTTCCCATAAGGTACTGAGATGGTGGGGTCCGTTTTTTTTATTGTTAATAATAATAGGAAGCGGCCTTTTAGCATTAGGCGGCCAAGCTGTGTACCAACTTTTATTTTTCTTATTGGTTATATGTCTGATCCTTGTACCTTTGTTGGACTGGATGCTTACTCAATTAAACATCAACTGGATGCCTTTAAGAGGGGTCCGTTATTTTATATTAATGAACCTGGCCCTATTGGCTGGTTTCTGGAAATTTTTAAAAGGAATAAAAACCAATGTCTGGCAACCCACAAAACGTCACTGAATCCTTCAAGCTCAATACTATTGAAGAAGCAATAGAAGATATCAAGAAAGGAAAGATATTGATCGTAGTCGATGATGAAGATCGCGAAAATGAAGGCGACTTCATTTGTGCAGCAGAATGTATCACGCCCGAAATCATCAACTTTATGGCTACTCATGGGCGAGGCTTAATCTGTGCCCCTATTGATGAAAAAAGAGCCGATGAATTAGAACTGGAGATGATGGTATCCTCCAATACGGCCCTGCACGAAACTGCTTTTACGGTGTCCGTCGACCTGATCGGTCATGGATGTACCACAGGGATTTCTGCGCACGACCGGGCGAAAGGAATACTAGCGCTGGTGGACCCCAAAACAAAATCGCATGACTTCGCACGCCCTGGGCACATCTTTCCTTTAAGGGCCAAAACCGGCGGTGTACTTAGGCGGACCGGCCACACAGAAGCAGCCATCGACCTGGCCAAAATGGCGGGCTTTTATCCGGCCGGTGTACTCGTGGAAATATTGAACGAGGATGGCTCTATGGCAAGACTTCCTCAATTAATGAAAATAGCTGAACGCTTTGATCTTAAGGTCATTGCTATTAAAGATCTGGTGGAGTACCGGATGCGCACCGAGCGTCTGATCAGCAGAGAGATATCAGTCACTTTGCCTACTCGTCTGGGAGAATTTGAGGTAATTGCTTATCGCCAGTTAACTACCGGAGATACGCATTTGGCCATTAAGAAAGGTGAGTGGAAAGAAAATGAGCCGGTATTGGTTAGAGTGCATTCCTCTACTGAAACTGGAGAGGTGATCGGTTCACTTTTTGAAGGCTACGGAGCCTATTTGAATAAAGCTATTGAACTCATCGCTGAAGAAGGAAAAGGTGTACTGCTGTATATGAGGCACGGAGAAAAGCAAGGTGCCTTGCTACAGCGATTGGGAAATTATAAAAAATCATTGGACAGAGGCGAGACCTTTTCTATCAAAAACGATATGGAGCAAAGAGACTTCGGGGTCGGCGCTCAGATCCTGCGCGATCTGAAGGTCAGCAAAATGAAGCTACTCACCTCTCAGCAAAGGCGCCGGATCGGATTGATCGGCTACGGACTGGAGGTGGTAGAAAACATTCAGCTCTAAAATTTGGGGCAAAAAACGGAGGAATAGTCGTAATCGCCTAAGTAGGCAATACTTACTTCAAAGACATTTCTCCTAATGGGGTTCCCGGTGTCCAGGCTGCTTATACCGATGTCGTAGCTGAAACCTAGCAGAATATTCGAGAATTCGAAGCCTGCCATGGCTACGACGGAGTCCATCACAAAAGGAGCCTGGGTACCTTTCACCACTCTTGCCCAGCCTCCTATATGTACGGCTGTCCCGGCCACCTCATTAAACAGTAAACGAAGGTTGGAGCCTGCATTGATCATTCGGTGGGGCCCTTGAATGTGAACAAGTGCTCGGGGATGAAATTGAACAGATTCTGAAATAGGCATCTGTCCGGCCAGGTAAGCTGTAATTTTTCTATGAAGTTTATTGGTGCTATTATCCTCAGGGTTTTCAGCTGTTGTAAAAAAGGAGGTTTCGGGCTCCATAATATGGTGCATGGCCGCTCCTGCAAAAAGGGCTGCTCCACTTCTGGGGACCCAGGTATAGTTGAGGCCTACTCCGAAATCAGAATAGGTGAAGTTGTTTTCCGGGAAGGGCTCGGCTGTCGGGTCGGTATAACCGCTGGTACCGTCAAACTGATCCTGGAAAAAAATATTCTCAAAGTTGACGTTTCGCTGGGCGATGCCAATCTGAGCGCCAAATGTAAGGTATTGGTCATTGAAGCCACTCAAGGATTTATGGTAAGCGGCTGAAACGGCGATTTGATTGGTTGAAAAGCCAGTATTGCCAAATCGATCTGCATAAAATAAAATGCCTGCTCCTATTCCGTCATTTCGTTTTTTCCCCTGGCTTTGTAGTCCAAATCTAAAATCTGCGGCGGCTGCATAGGTCACCATTGGAGTCTCCAATTGGTTTTGCCATTGATTTCTGTAGACCAGTCCAACCCGGTATTTACCGCTAAAAGCTCCGGAAAGAGCCGGGTTTAGTGTAAGAGGGGCCGCAAAAAACTGACTGAACTGAGGGTCTTGTGCCTTAAGGTCGCTGATCAGAAAAATAAAAATGCCTACCGTGCAAAGGAGTAACTTTCTCATCTATGGCGAATTATCGTGGTTTTGCCGTAAAAAATTGAGCCGAAGCTATTGAATTTTCTCTGTACTAAACAAAAACGGCGGAATAAAAATATTATTATGTTTTTGACACAAGCCAATGCTTTCCGAAAATTTACCCTTCTCAAAGATATTTATTAGATTTGTATAAGCCCTTGCCAATTATCCATTTAGGGAATTAACTTGAAAGATCGCAGTATGACAATCAATTACGGAATTTGTCCACTGAGCGTAGTTTCGGTTCGCTCCACACCGGCTTTAAAAGCAGAGATGCTGACTCAATTACTGTTTGGGGAAGCATTTGAAGTGTTGGAACGGAAAGGCCGTCAGTGGTATCAAGTCCAGTGTCCCTGGGATAAAACCATTGGCTGGGTGCAAGCAAATCAGGTCAAAGCTATCACACCCTCAGAATTCCGCGATTACCGGACGGACCAGGCCTACAGCCTCGAACTTTTCCAGGCGATCATGGGGGACACTGAATTTCTTGCCATACCCTTAGGTTCCAGACTTCCTAATTTTGACGGTCTTCGCTTACAATTGGGAGATCTGTCCTTCACTTTTAGTGGCCAGGCTGCATTTTCAAATGAAATTAAAAAACCTGTCGAGTTTGTATTAAAAGTAGCGAGGCGTTATTTAAATGCACCTTACCAGTGGGGGGGGAGGTCGCCCTTCGGCATTGATAGCGCGGGCCTTACACAAATGATCTATAAAATGGCAGGCATCAATTTACCGCGTGTGGCTGACCAGCAAGTCTACTGTGGAGACGGCGTGGATTTCATAGAACAGGCTCTTCCCGGTGACCTGGCCTTCTTCCAAAACCGCAACGGCCGAATCACTCATACCGGCCTGATCCTTCCAGATGGATTAATCCTTCATGCCTTCGGTAAGGTCCGCATTGATAAAATTGATCACTTTGGGATATTCGACGAGAGCCAGGGGAAATACACCCACCAACTGAGGCTTGTCAAGCGCATGTTTGATCAGGACGGCGAGAAAACGGCCATTTTCTGGGACGGCCAGGAGCAGGAGCCACTCCCCAAAACCGTTTCAGTAGAAAATGTATAGGCTTTTTTCCTGATTCTAAAATCATTCCATCTTACTTCAAATATTTTGTGTTTTTTAAGCTAAAAGCCGGACACTTCTGGTCCAGAAATTAGAGGAGAAAGAGGTGTTTTTTGGAGCTTGTAGTTGAGTAAGTGCTTGATGGTGAGGTGGGTGTGATACTGCAATGGGGTGGTTTTTGTGCTATTTTAGACCTCAAAGGTCTCGAGACCTTTGAGGTCTAAAATTTCGCACAGAAAATATCTTTATTGAAAATCAATTAATTATAAATTTGTTAAAATTAGAATACACAATTCAGTTGGTTAAAAAAATCTAAAAATCCCATGAGCACCACTTAAATATTTTAAGGCTCTCCCCCTCGCTGGTTATTGTGTTGTTAATCATCAAGCCAGGTATTGAAATTTTGTCCATTTGTTAATAGAATGCAGTAAGAATTAAAAGAAAAAAAACACAACACCAATTTCAAACACCATTAACCAAAAAAGAATAATTATGCGATCTATCACCAAAATATGGACCCTGCTTGCCCTGCTGATCTTCGCAGCTTCCCTGCAAGCACAAAATCCCATCACCCGACGGGTGAAAGGGGATACGATTCGAAAAAAATCTGAAGTGGTTTTGACTAATGGACAAGCCAGAGAAAGAGGTGAATCCAAAGATGGTCAACAACAGGCTTCTTTCCAAAAGCAATTTAATGATCTGCTGAATAAGGCAGATGATGCCGAATCTTTTAACGAAAGAAAAGAATTGCTCCTGAAAGCCAGAGGAATTTGCTTCGACCAACTAAAAAATGATTGTAAAGATCTTATTGACGATAAATTAAAAACTGCTTATTCCTCTGAGATTAACCGCCTATTGGCCAAAGCCAATCGCGAGAACGAATATAACGAGAAAATGCACTGGCTGAATAGCGCTCGTGAACTATGCGAGGCTTCTTTTGTAGCCGGTAGCGATCGATCCAAAGTCCAGGAGGCTTTCAAAGCAGAATATCAGGAGTTGCTCGATAAAGGGAACAATAGTAGCTATGATGTAGACCGCCGGATGCGCTATTTCCGCTCGGCCCTGCGCTTTTGTGAAGATTATGGCGCTTTTTGGGGAACCACTAATTGTAAAGCAAGTATAGATAGAAACATCCAAAGATTATTTGATGATCTGTTAGACCAGGCAGAAGCTGATCCCGATTTAGACGACCAGAAAAGATTATTAGAACAGGCCAAGGACCTTTGTAATGAATACCTGCAAAATGGATGCAACCGCACTATTGAACATAGACTTAGAACGATTTATTCTAATTCCCTGGAAAGAATATTGGAAAAAGCCCGTTCTACCCGGGACTTGAAAGATAAGCTTAGATATTATGCAGATGCAGAAGCCATTTGCCGGGAGGTAAATGCACCTGGAGACTGCCAGGAACGGATCGACCAGGAGCGAAATCTGGCTTTTAATGCCAACTTTGATAAACTGTTGGAAGAGATTACCCGAACGGACAATTACGATCGTCAGCAAGAACTGTTGAAAGAGGCCGAACGATTGATCGCTAAAGGACAATTGCCGGACGAACGCTGGGAGGATATCCGCCAGGTTAAACACCAGGTCCACTATCGTCAGCTGGAAGATTTGCTCTATCAGCGGGGAGGTTCTTTTGAGTCTCAAATGAGTAGACTCGACCAGGCTGAGGCCATCAACGAGCATTACCTGAGTAATACCTACACTCGTAAAATCCAGGAACGCAAAGTGGTTTTGATTACCGATGAGATCAATTCTGTACTTCGATACGAGAACCGCCCTTTCCAGGAACGGATCGACCGGCTGGATTATGCCGAACAATTAACGCAGCAGCTCAATCGACGCCATCGTTATCAATTACTTCCAAAAATTGCCGAGGAACGTGATCGGATCGTTTGGATCGAATATGATGCCCTGGTACAGACAGCCAGAACAGAGCGCCACCTGGATGCCAAGGTCGGCCGATATGAAGAAGCCATCCGATTTTGTGCCAATTATATAGGCGAAACTGCTACACGCGGCGGTTGTGATCAATTGCAACAAGAACGACAGGATGTAGTGAGGGATGTTTATCAAAATATGATTGCAGACGCCAAAATGGAAATGCGTGCCGGCGGTTTTGAAAAAGCAATGGGAACCCTCTCATTAGCAGGGGAGGTTTATCAGAAATATGGAAATGACCTGATCAATGAAATGCCGATATCTGCAGCTTATCAGCAGCTGTACAATGAGTTTTTACTAAGTGCAAAAGAATACACCACTAAGGGGAACTATCATCAAGCCAGGTTACTTTTACAGGATGCTCAGAAATTAGAGGATGGCAATTACTGGGTGGTCGGTTCTAATAACCCAATTCAGGGGCAGTTGGAAGAGATTGACCGGCTGGAGATGGACCAGAAATTGGGCCAGCTGGAAACTATGATTTACAAATCTGACCAAACGGAGAACTTATTACAATTGCTGGAAGAAAGTTGCGAGTTGTATACCATTAACCGACCCGTTTATAACTCAAGGCACACTACACGGCTTAGCCAACTGTATAATTCAACTTTGGAGCAAAGCCTGAAGAAGGCGCTACAGGATATTCAATACCAGCGCTATCCAAATGCACGCACTATTTTGGTCCAATTAAAAGCACTTTCAGATCGATACGGTGAATTCGGAAATTCAATGACCATCAAGAACGGCATCGATAATGGATTTTACCAGTGGTATGCTAAACAAATGGACAAGATCGAATCAAACCTTAAAAGCAATGTGAATCGGTCGGCCGCTACCGCTCAACTGAACGAGTTGTACAGCCGGATGAATGAGGATCAGTTTGTAAAACCAGTAAACGGAACAGCGTCCAGGATGCTGCGCTTGTTTCATGAGGTATTTGACAGTTATCAGACTAGTATATTGTCTAAACTTCAGCGAGACGATTTTAATACCCAGAACGAAGAGCAAGAATTGGATGTTTTTTACCGAAATCATACCAATATTTTTACACAGGAAGAATACGATCGGGCCAAGTCAGGGATCTCTTTTGCCGCCCAATACGAAAAGGCCTGGTGGTACCAGGATAAGGAGCAATATCGCCTGGCGTTGGATCAATGGTTAGGAGCTTTAAATCAGGCTATTTATGCGCCGGCCAACTATCAAAAAGCAAACCTGGCTACTGAAATTAAAGACAACAGAAATGCAGCCTACGCAGCCGAGATTAACCGTCAATTGAATCTGATCCGCCGGGACGGATACCAGCAAAATCGCATTAACGCCTATCGTGACCTACAGGCCTTTATGGATAGGTATCAATTACCAGTGTCCGCCTATGTTTTGGAAGATATTAAATCTTTGAAAGAAGAAATTTTCGGCGATATCTGTACCCAAAGAAGCCAGCAGTTCTTCTTCAAGTTGGAGTCAGGAGATGATGCTATTCGACAAAATAATTACACAGCTGCTTTGAAATTCTATCAGGAGGCGGAAGGCCTGGCCGCCGAATTCCCTGAATGTGGAATCGATATAGGACTGGTACGGACTAAGATTGCTAATTATGAGGCAGCCAGTGTTTTTCAACAGAAAAAAATGGCACTTGACCAATTGCAGGACAAAATCTATTCCAGTCGCAACGAAAGCGATTTCAGGGCTTATCAAAATGCTTATCAGGAATTGAGTGATTTTTATAACGAAAAAATAATAAATAAGGGCTTCCATCTGAACCTGGTTCCATATCAGCGGAAAGTGGTCCAGATCCGTAACAATGAATTCTGGAGCTACGTCCTTTGGACGCAGTGTACCGATCGCAGCCAGCTGTCTTTCACAACTGAATTGCTCAGCGAGTTAGTCCGCGACAAAAGCTTCCCAGGAGCAGCCCTGGATGACCTGGCCGCTAAAATGGCTACTCAGAACTATAAAGTTTTCGGAGGAAGCAATTACAAGGATACTTTCCAGTATTTCGACCTGTCAGACTTAAGAAAAAACAAGCGATTTAAAAATTTCAAAAAAGCATATAAGAAGCAGTACAAAAGAGTCTCTTAAATGAAAGAAGAGGCCGACTCGTCGGCCTCTTCTTTCATTTAAGTACCATTTGCATTTGTTTTCTAAACTCAGGTACCCTGCTCATAGCAATATCAATACTCGTATCATCCTTCAGCAACAGGTAAGGACTTTTAGTAAAAAACACTTCTTTGATCTCATCCATGTTGACAATAGCCGTTCGATGTACCCGAACAAACTTTTCGGTAGGCAGGATGTTTTCCATTTTTTTCATAGAACTCCTCAAAACATGCTTGCGGCGGTCTTTCGTAAAAATTTTCACACAGTAATTATCCGAACCGATCCAGGAAATGTCTTGTACGGGGATGAAGCGCACTTTTTTACCCACTTTTACCGTAATAATGCTGGCATCTTCCGGTTCAGAGGTTTTTAATTTCTGGTAGGCCTTCCTATTCGTTTCGCGTAAGGATTTTAAGCTTTGAATTTGAAGAACCAGTTTTTTGGTGCTGATATAATACCTTGTAAAAAGGGCGAGACAAAGGTAGGCTATCAAAAAAATGGGGCCTTTTTGGAAGATAAAAAAGGTAATGTTCTCTAAAAGAATAGCCGTATTAACAGCCTGCTCATTAATGTAAAGGGATATAAGGCTGATTAATAGGGTGTCAACCAGGATCAGGCTGAAAATAATTATGCCGAATATGCCAATTTTTAGGCCGTCGAGTGTTTGGTGAGCCGTTTGCTCACTGTATCTAACCAGAAACAAAGCTGTGAAGGCCCATACCAGCCATCGATAAGAGTGGGCCCAGAAAAGATCCAGGACGCTGATCGTTTCCTCACCAGCCAGTTCGAAAGTCGTAATGTAGTAATGCTGCTGGAGGGATTCAAAGATGATCAGGGCAAGCAATATGCCGATACCCGTAAAGATTTTTGTTACATTATTTCCCATAATTCATTGATATGTATTCATCCAGCAGAAAAATACGGCTTTCATAAGCAAAAAAATGAAGCCAGACTGTTGTTGAGCTTTTTTTAACAAAAATCAGGCTACAGATTCTTTTGTGACCCGCTTCACCAGTCTTCCGACCGTCAACCCCTGAACAACAATAGAGAAAATGACGACAATGTAGGTCATCGTCAACAACAGATCTCTTGGCATATCACTAGTGAGTGCCAGGGCCAGTGCAATGGATATTCCGCCACGTAAGCCTCCCCAGGTCATGATGAGGTTGGTTTTAGGGATAAAATCGAGTTGCCGTTCCATGATCTTGATCGGGATGCTCAAGGCGATGAAACGACCAAGCAGAACAATGGGAATGGCGATTAAACCGGCAATAATAAAATTGAAATTAAACGGTAAAATAACGATCTCTAATCCGATCAAAACGAAGAGTACGGCATTGAGGAGTACATCCAGAAGCTCCCAGAACTGATCGACATACTTTTCGGTCACTTCCGACATTGAGCTGGTGCGGAAGCGGTCGTGCCCGATCATCAAGCCGGCAATAACCATCGCCAGCGGGCCGGAAAAATGAAGCTTAGAGGCCAGAAAATATCCTCCCATCACCAAAGCCAGCGTAACCAGCACCTCTACCTCGTAATTGTCAATGGTTCTCATCAGATAATAGGCTACAAAACCAAGTACTAAACCTAACAGCACGCCTCCTCCGACTTCTTCCGCAAAAAGGGTGGCAATTTCTGAAAAGCCCATTTCGGCTCCATGTCCGCCGCCACCGGCTAGTTCGTAAATGGTAATAAAGATCACCACGCCAATCCCATCATTGAACAAGCTTTCCCCCGCAATCTTGGTCTCTAGTTGTTTGGGTACCCCGGCCTGCTTGAGAATGCCCAAAACGGCAATCGGGTCGGTTGGCGAAATCAGGGCGCCGAACAATAAGCAATAAATAAAGGGCTGTGGTAGGCCTATTAAACTAAGCGCTCCGTATACCAAACCTCCAATTAAAAAGGTAGAGATGAGT
Organism: Bacteroidia bacterium; assembly: GCA_030430845.1. Taxonomy (GTDB): domain Bacteria; phylum Bacteroidota; class Bacteroidia; order Chitinophagales; family Saprospiraceae; genus JANQPA01. The sequence goes on from JAUIKE010000006.1 coordinate 82,989, forward strand.
ACCCCCACCGTCGCAAAAATAATAATGGGCCACCGCTGAGCCTTCAATTGCTGGAAGTTTATATGCAAAGCGCCCGCAAAAAGCAGAAAACTCAGCATCCCTTCCATCAAAAGGGTCCGAAAATCAATTTGGCTGACCAGGTCCTTTTCCCACTCTGCAAAGCCTTTAAACTGAGTGTCCACGGCCATTAAGCCTAAAGAGAACAGAATGGAAATAACCATGAGCCCAATGGTGTTGGGCAGTTTTAAGAAACGGACGTTCACATATCCGAAAATAGCAGCTAAAACAATCAAGGTAACGGCAATAGCGTAGTAATCCATGTGCTGGTAACTTTGTTTTTTCTGAATCGGAAAATATAATAAAAATTAACAACGCTTACCAAGCTTGGTTCCCAAAATTTCACCTACTTATTTTTCTTGTTGAATTGAAGTTTTTTCTTCAACCTCACCCTCCGCAGAGCGAATGACCAATTCATATTTACCTGGAAACAAAAATAAACTTTCGGCTCCGCTGTGTACCACAAACTGGTCGGCTGGAATCCTTTCCCCTTCTTCTTCTGCATAAAATGCTTGAACGAGCTGTCCTTTTTTTAACTCAAACCGATCAAGCTTAAAAGCTTTCCTTCGCCCGTTCAGGGTATAAAAATCAGGACGATCATGAATACGTTTTGAGCGAGGGTGAAAAACATTGATGTCTATAAAAGTGGAGGTCGTGTATGGAAGCTCCTGTTTAAACCCAACAACAGGCGCCTGCGGAGCTAATCGGTCGGCCACTGTTTGGTAGATCTTTCCTTCATAGGCGATGTTCCCATGTTCATTTAAGCGGGTTTGTTCAATGCAGTAGGGTTCGATACCCGTCATTTCCTGGAAAAATTGAGCCATTTTTTTCCAGCTGTTACGGCTTCCTTTATCAATATGTGCATAGCCGGCATAAACGAATAATTTAGCATCCGGATCTTTTTCTAATACTCGCTGTTGGAGGTTCAAAGCCTGAATGGAGTCCCGGAACGAATTGCAAAAAAAGCGATCGCTGGACTGCCCGCGATCACATTCTTGTTCGTTTTCATAGGGGATGAGTTTGTAACCCAATCGAATGGCTTCCCGAAGCATCTCACCAAATAGGGGTTCTCTGGAATAAAAGCCACTATTTAGGTCAGGGTAGCCTTGCTCATTGATGTCTTTTCCGGCACCTAGGGTTTCCAATGCAAAGTACCTAAAACCCTTTTGATATAGGCCCTCCAGAAGCTCTGTCGCAAAGGCCCGGTGGTGAGGTATATGATGCGCCTCATTGATCATGATGACCTGTTTCTGATCTGCAAGCTTCAGTATGTGTGCTTTGGCATCAGTAAACGCATAGTCTTTTATAAATTCAGGATCGTATTCTGCTTGTCCTTCCCGGTTTGGAGCCCCAAAGCGAGACCGGCTGGCTTCCAGTGCTTTTTCGTATTCTCCGGCAAAAGAATAATAGGTCATCAGGGCTTGCGCCATGGTGCCATGTGCCATTTGATCGCTGCTGTCGTATTCGATTTTTTGTAAAGAAAGCAGTGGAGCCAGGTAGTTCTCCGGATCTTCCTCTAAGCTTTGAAAAGCAATGTTAAAAGCTTGATAAGCTTCGCTTTGTGCGGATAAATAAAAACTTAGGATAGCCAGTACTGTAGTAGCTACAATTGATTTTTTCATATAGTTGGTAGTTTTTCGTTTTTGGGAAAGATGAGGGAATGGAAAATTATGGCGGTAAGAGCTATTATAATTTTCTATTTTATTTAATTTTTACCTGACAATAATTCCACAAATCCTTATTTTTGTGCCCTAATCATAAAACTGAAACAAAGCACTTATGGGAAGAGCATTTGAATATCGGAGAGCCGCCAAGGAGAAACGCTGGGACAAAATGTCTAAGCTGTTTCCCAAATTAGCCAAAGCCATTACGGTAGCCGCTAAAGAAGGAGGCCCCGATCCGGAGATGAACTCAGCTCTGCGTACCGCCATACAGAACGCCAAATCTCAAAACTTACCAAAGGCGAATATCGAGGCCGCTATTGATCGGGCGACTGGAAAGGATGCGGTCGATTATACCGAGTTGACGTATGAAGGGAAAGGCCCGCATGGCGTGATGGTGATCGTCGAATGTGCGACCGACAATACCAACCGAACGGTCGCTAATGTAAAAGCAATCTTTAGCAAAGCAGGGGGTGAAATGGTGCCTTCCGGCTCCCTTGAATTTCTGTTTAACCGGAAAGCTTCTTTCCAATTCCCCAAACCGGAGGGCATAGACCTGGAAGAACTGGAATTCGAACTCATCGATGCAGGATTGGAGGAGATCGAGGAGAATGATGGGGTGCTGTATGTCTACGGAGATTACAAAAGCTTCGGCAGCCTGAACAGCGCTTTCGAAGAAAAAGGCATTGAAATGACCAAATCGGGCCTGGAGTGGCTGCCGGTCAGCCCCGTCGAATTTTCAGAAGAGCAAATGGAAGAGATTGAAAAGATGCTCGACAAGCTGGAAGATGACGATGATGTGCAAGCGGTGTTTACAAACATTGCTTAAATTTGTTTACCAGGGGCCACCAGCCCCTGGTAAACACTACCACTTCTACTCAATCACCAACTCCCTCGCCTCCACAGCCGATACCTGGAAGTACCCAATAGCTCCTCCTTCGATATTCGTACTGGCATTAGCAGGTATCCCGCTAAACAATCCACCATCATTATTTAATGCCTTTTCCAGGTCGGCAAAAAAGCGAAAGGCTTGCGCCGAAATACTGTACAATTCTGCTCTTGCCAGGTCTCCTTCCGCAAAGTATTCCGGCAAAGGAAAATCATGAATATTTCCATTTAGGACGTCATCATTGAAATAGAAAACCGTGGTACCGTCGTCATTCAGATGTTCCCCGTTCCGGAAAAATTTGGCCAGGTAATAATTGTCTTCGTCCTGTGGTTCATTCAGGTAAACCAGTACTTCTAATCTCCTGTTTCGCTCCACATCCGTGCTATCGATGTCCTCTGCGGGCCGGAAGGCCAGGCTGTCAACCGTTGTGACCGAGTACATCATTTCGGAAGCCTCATAGCGTTTTTCCCCATCATTCACTTCCATAAAATACGTTCGCCCAATGACTCCGGCAAAAACCTCTACCGATTCGTAATATCCAGGCTGGGTTTCCTCAAAAGCATACTCATTTCCCTGATCATCCCTCACCCAAACACTAGCACCTTCCACCGGACTGGTGGCTTGTTCATCATAAAAGCCCCTGGTTTTGCTTACTTTCACAAATTGCCGAACTTCCTGGTTCGTAATCAAGCCTTCAATGACCACCACCGGCTCTGTTTGATCCAGATCCAGTACAATGGTTTCTTCGCAGCCCATCACAAGGGCACCTATCATTAAAAAAAACAATATCTTCTTCATATTTTTTATTTTGTTTTGCGCTCTGGGCGGTTTCGCTCTGGGCGGTTTCCTAACCGCCCAAAATCATGCTCGCACAAGGCAGTTTCCTAACGAGTTTTTACACAACCCCAATTAGAAACTAAAATTCCAACTCACATACGGCAAAATGCCAAACATATAAATCAAGCGGGCCTCCTTCTCCTGCCCATTACCAATAATATTCCCTTCCTCATCCTGCTTGACCCGGGTATAGATCGTAAACGGGTTTTTGCGGTTGTACAAGTTATAAATCCCAAACACCTTAGTCACCTGGAACCGCCGGTCCGCATTTTTCTTTGACCGATGCGTGAAGGAAATGTCCATCCGGTGAAAATCAGGCAGGCGATAACTATTCCTGGGCGCAAAATAATCCACAATGTATCCGTCAAACTCATACTTGCCTGTCGGTAAAGTGATCGGCCGGCCGGTAGAATAACTGAAGGTGCCGCCAAATTCCCAGTGGTCGCTCAACTGGTAAGTCATCAATAAATTCAAATTATGCCGGCGGTCGTGATTGGCGGGGAAGGCTCTATCCTGATTGACGGTCGGGATGCTCACCTCCGCTTTGGATAGGGTGTAACTGACCTGTCCTCTTAACCTGCCCTTCGTTTTTTTCAATAAAAACTCCAGACCGTATGACTCCATGTCTCCCTGACGAAACTCGGTGGCTATGTGCTCATTGAAGAATACCTCGGCATTGTCGGCAAACTCCGTAATGTCCCGCGCTTTTTTGTAATAGGCTTCTACCGACAATTCATATTGGTTGTTGCTGAAATTCCTGAAGTAACCCAGGGCAAATTGATCCGCTAATTGCGGTTCTAAGTACGGTGAACTAGGCGCCCAGGTATTGAAAGGAATCGGCACCGTCGAGTTCGATAAGAGGTGTATGTACTGTACCATCCTTTGGTAAGAAAACTTAAGGGATTGCTCCTCGTTGATCCGGTAGCGGGCCGAAAAACGAGGTTCCAGGTTCCAGAACGTCTTTATATTCTCAAAACGACCGTATTGAGTAGAATCCAGGATCTCTACATTGATGTTATCACTGGGATCAGCATAATTAAAAACGGTGCCTTTGCCGATGTTTTGGAAATAACTCAAACGAAGGCCGTATTCTAAAGCCAATCGGTCGGATAATTGATGGTCCGCCCCTAAATATACTCCGTGATCCAGGGCATATTGCTTTTGAATGGTCGTCGGTTTAAAAATAGAGGACGAGCTGTTAGGAGTAATGGTCCCTGGGGAAAAAATGCGATAAATGCCTTGGTACCCAGTATGTAAGGTCAGCCTGGGGTGAACGAAAAACGAAAGGTCTTCCTTGAAGGACAACTCCCGCTGATTGGCTTCCCATTTAAAACCCTCTACATCGGTTTTGTCTTCCAATTTATAGTCAAAATTACTATAGATTAAAGTGGTGTTGGAAAACAGTCGTTCGTTAAACAGGTGGTTCCAGCGGAAAGAAGTGGTCGTATTCCCCCAATCCATCGTAAAATCATCATCGAAATTCCACAAATCCCGCCCGCGATAGGCCGAAAGAAAGATCCGGTCTTTATTGCTGGGCTTGTAGTTAAACTTCAAATTCAGGTCGTAAAAGGAGATTTTATCTCCCGAATCTTCTTCTGATAAGCCCATAAAGAGATCAAAATAGGACCTCCGTCCGGCTACTAAGAGGGAGGCTTTATCTTTGACAACCGGTACCTCCAGGGCAAGCCGTCCAAGCAAGGTACTTAACCCTCCATGCGCCTTAAACTGCTTGGAATTTCCATCCTTGGTGGTCACCTCCAGCAGAGAGGATAGCCTACCGCCATATTTCGCCGGAACGCCTCCCTTGTACAATTCGGCACTCTTAATGATGTCGGCGTTGAAGACCGAAAAGATCCCAAACAAGTGCGAGACTTCATAGATCGGCGCCTCATCAATCAGGATCAGGTTTTGATCGGCCGCGCCGCCGCGCACATAAAAGCTGGCGGTCCCTTCCCCGGCACTCGTCACGCCAGGCATGGTCTGGATCGTCTTGGCCAGGTCCGGCTCGCCGAATAAGGCCGGCAGCTTTTTGATCTCCTCCAGGGGAATGTCCAGCCGGCTCATCCCCACCTCGCTGACCGAATGATCTTCTTGCTTGTCCGAAACAATGACTTCCGTGAGCTGCTGCGCATTCGGCAGGAGTTCCACATTGAGTTCCACATCCCGGTCAAGTGTCACGGTTTTGAATAGGGTTTGATAACCTAAATAGGAAAACTCGATCTCATAGGTCCCTTCCGGCAAAGTCAGGGAATAAAACCCATAAATATTAGAGGTCGAACCGAGGTTTTGCTTTTTTTCAAAGACATTGGCATAGAGGAGTTCTTCTCCCGTGCCGGCATCTTTGATGTAACCGCTTAAGGTAAAAGTGTTCTGAACTTCTTGGGCCTTACTGCTGATAAAACACAGCATTAACAGACCCAGGCAAAGGCATTTCTGCATGAGTTTAGAATTGGTTTTTTGAATGAATGAATAGTAGTATTGTGTTTTCCAGAAAAGTTGACGTGAAATGATGTAGAACCAATGAGAAATGAGAGGTGCACCTCTACAGTTTGATTTCGTTTTCAGTAAGGAGATGCATAGGGGAGGGGGATACCCCTATTAAGAAAAGGAAAAAAGTCGAAATTTATTTTCTTAGGGAGGTGTTTTCCTAGAGAGCGAATTAATTCGCGCTAAAAAACAAGCGCCGAACTGGACAGCAAGCTTCAGCTTGCCAGGAAAGCGAGCTTTAGCTTGCTTAAATTCGGCGGTTAAAAACTAAACGCTAATAAAATCGCCCAGCAAATCTGAAAAATATCCGAACTATATGCCTTCTCCTCCTTTCTATCATTATTTTTACAAAAACTAAAGATTATCAATTCTACACATATGAAAAAACTATACCTCTTTCTTTTATCCATACTGAGCCTTTCCACTCTCCATGCTCAAACCATTACCAATATCCGCGCCACTCAGGAGGGCAAGGACATCCTCCTTACCTACGACTTACGCGCTGAGGATAATAGCTTGCAATTCACCACCCAGCTCTACTTTAGCACCGATGGTGGCCGCACCTTTTCGGGCCCACTACAGCAGGTATCTGGCGAGGTTGGCTCTGGTATTCCGGCAGGCCTGAACAAACGTATTCGCTGGAAGGTGCTGGAGGAAAGAGAACAACTACAGGGTGATAACATCCAGTTCAAAGTCACCGCAACCTACACCGATCTGCGGTCCTTTGAACCAGAGATGGTGTTTGTGGAAGGAGGGACTTTTTGGATGGGGAGTGATGACTCAGAGGCATATAGTTCTGAAAAACCGGTTCACAAGGTTAAGCTATCTGATTTTTCTATTGGAAAATATGAAGTTACGAATGCCCAGTTTTGTGCTTTTTTGAATGAAATGGGAAACCAAAAGGAAGGAGGTGTGAAATGGATCAATTTGGAAGAAATTAAATGCCGGATATCGAAAAGCGGTAATCGCTTTGAAGTGGAGCGAAACTACGAAGACCATCCCGTGATCTACGTCTCCTGGTTCGGCGCTATGGCCTTCTGCAACTGGCTAAAAGGAAAAACCGGCAAGAACTATCAATTACCTACAGAAGCCCAATGGGAGTTTGCGGCCAGGGGGGGAAATAAAAGTCGGGGGTATAAATATGCCGGTAGTAATGACTTAGATGCCGTGGGCTGGTATAGTGATAATTCTGAAGGCGGGACGCATCAAATAGGACAAAAAAGACCCAATGAACTGGGTATTTACGATATGAGCGGCAATGTCTGGGAAATTTGTCAGGACTGGCATGGCGATTACAGTAAAAGGGCTCAGAAGAATCCAGTAGGTCCTTCAAGCGGTACCTTTCGCGTAAGTCGCGGCGGTGGTTGGGGTGATGGTGCCAGGGTCTCCCATCGCGAAATGCGTTTTCCTGACGGTGACAGCTTCAGTGGGGGGTTTCGGGTTGCTCTTCAGTAGCAGCAGCTTCAGCTTGTCTGTTCACCAGGCTTCAGCCTGAAACTGGGTGAGCGGGATTTATCCAGCATGGAAGTGGAATATAAAGAAATTACGAAGCATTCATTTCATAAGAACAAAACATTTTTTCAAACGCGCGATTTAAAAATCGCCCAACAAACTTTAAAATGAAATACCTCTATCTACTCCTGTTATCAATAATACTCAGTCTACCTCTCCATGCCCAAAAGACCATTCAGGCCACCAGCCCCATCTACTCCTTCAGCATCACCAAAGAAGTTAAGCCTCCTATCCTGAGCATGGTACCCAATAGCCTGCGCTTTACTGACAGCAACGGAAACAACGCCATCGACGCCGACGAACGCTGCCAGATCGAGTTCGAGATGGAAAACAGGGGCTATGGCGACGGCTTTGGTCTGGTTTTAAAAACAACGGCCAGTGGAAGTACGCAGGGGGTATATTTTGCTTCTGAAAAAAGACTGGCTACGCTTAAAGTGAAAGATAAAATCAAAGTAGTATTGCCCATTAGCGGACAGCGGAATATCCAGGATGGAACCCTTACTTTCACCTTGAAGGTAGAAGAGCCTAACGGTTTCGGTACCAATGCGATCCAATTGGAAGTCGCTACTAAAGTCTTTGAGTCACCAATGGTACGGGTTGC
>JAUIKE010000210.1 GCA_030430845.1 Bacteroidia bacterium
TCGTTTTAAGAAAAAAACAAAGTTTTTTTCTTAAAACGACCTCCCAAAAGAATATTATTGGTTGTGTGAAAAGGCCGAAGGACTTTTTACACAACCCCATTATCTAAAAAAAATTATGCTCAGTATTTTCCTAAAAGAAGTAAACGGCTTTTTCAGCTCCCTGATCGGTTATATTGCCATCGGGGTATTTTTGATCATCTTGGGGCTGGTCCTCTTCGTATTCCCGGATACCAGCTTGCTGAACTATCGCTTCGCATCGCTCGACCAGCTATTTGACATCGCTCCAATGATCTTTATGTTTCTGGTGCCGGCTATTACGATGCGCTTATTTGCAGAAGAAAACCAAAACGGGACCATTGAACTTTTGGTGACCCGCCCTGTCAGAGAACTCGACATCATTATGGGCAAATACCTGGCCGCCATGCTGGTGGTTTTGTTTTCCATTTTGCCCACCCTATTGTATTACCTGACGGTGTATCAATTGGGCTCTCCTGTGGGGAATTTGGATAGCGGAGCCATTTTAGGTTCTTACATCGGCCTGTTTTTATTATCCGGCGCTTTTGCGGCCATCGGCTTGTTTGCTTCCTCTATTAGTAACAACCAAATCACCGCCTTTGTAATGGCGACTTTTCTTTGCTTCGTTTTTTACTATGGCTTTTTTTTTATTAGTAAAATGCCGGTTTTTGTCGGAAAAATAGATGACCTGGTGCAAATGATCGGGATCGATTACCATTATGGCTCCATCAGTAGAGGCGTCGTGGATAGCAGGGATGTGGTTTACTTCTTTTCCCTGATTGCCTTGTTTATTATGTTGACCGTATTGTCATTAGAGAAAAGGAAATGGTAAATAATACATTTTCATAAGGAGACTTCCGGCAACGGAAGCCTCTTTATAAATAGAATTTTATGAATAAAAACAAACGCGCACAATCCTTTATTCAATTTGGCTTATTCCTGGGGGTGCTCATCCTCCTGAATATCCTGGCCAATATTCGTATCGGGACCACCCCCCTGTACGCTTATTTGGACCTGACAGAGGACAAGCGCTATTCCCTGACCGACCCGACCCAGGATTTGCTCCGTAGTCTCGACGATGTGGTGTATGTACAAGTACTCCTGGACGGAGAGTTCCCGGCCGGCTTTAAACGTCTGCAACGAGCTACCCGCGAAATGCTGGATGACTTCAGGGGCGAGTCGGGTTACGTGGAATATGCTTTTGAAGATCCTTCACAGGGAACCATAGAAGAAATCAATCAACGTCGTGAGACATTGGCCAAAGAAGGGATCATTCCTACGAATTTGAGGGTGAAAGAAAACAACGAAACCAGTGTTAAGTTGATTTACCCTTACGCGGTTTTCTACTACAAAGGCCGGTCTATTCCAATCCAATTATTGGAAAACCAGGTGCCGGGCATGCCGCAGGAGATTGTGCTGAACAATTCGGTTGGCCTACTGGAGTATAAATTCGCGAATGCCATCCAAAAGCTGCAAAAAGCCGTGAAGCCCCCCATCGCTTTCAGCACTGGCCACGGTGAATTAGGCCCTGGCGAAACGGCCGATTTGGAACGTTCTCTCAGGCAATCCTACGAAACCGGCCGTCTCCATCTGGACAGTACCACCCATATCAGTACGGACCTGGCTGCCTTGATCGTTGCCAAACCTACTCAGCCTTTTTCCGAACAAGATAAATTCAAGATCGATCAGTACATTATGAACGGAGGAAAGGTCCTGTGGCTGATCGATAAAGTGGCCGTGAGCCTGGATAGCTTGCGAAATGGGCTGTTCCTGCCTCGGGAATACGACCTAAATCTTGATGACTTGCTATTTCGTTATGGCATCCGCATACAACCGAACCTGGTGCTGGATATGCAGGCAACCGTCATTCCTTTAGCCGTTGGAAGCATCGGCAATGCTCCGCAATTCGATAACTTTGTTTATCCGTATCATCCCATCGTGACACCGGCCTCTGACCATCCCATCGTCAAAAGTGTGGATGGCGTCAACCTGAAATATGTCAGTTCCATCGATACGACTGTAAGGACCAAAACGGAAGTGAAAAAAAGCGTATTGCTGAGTACTTCACCAAGGTCCCGAATGCAGTTTTTGCCTATCCGGATGGATTTTGAATTCCTGAAGTATGAATTGGATGCTAACTTATTCAATAAAGGCCGTCAGCCGGTGGCCATGGCGCTGGAAGGTGTTTTCCCGTCTATGTACGAAAACCGGGTCTCCCAATCCATGCGTCAAACCTTGCAGCAGCTGGGTCAGGAGTTGATTGCCGAAAGCGTTCCTAATCGTATGGTGGTGGTAGCCGATGGGGATATCGCCCAAAACAAGATCGACCCTCGTAACAGTCAGGTGTCTCCTTTGGGTCTGAACGAGTTTGACCGGCAGATATACGCCAACAAAGATTTCCTGCTTAACACCATCGAATACCTAGTGGATGATACGGGCCTGATCGAGGCACGTGGCAAGGAAGTAAAATTGCGATTGCTGGATCTGGCCAAGGTGGAGCAAGAGCGTACCAAGTGGCAGTTGCTGAATATTGCCTTGCCTTTGGTCTTCCTGGCGATTTTTGGCGTGCTGTTTAACTGGGTTCGGAAGCGGCGGTTTGTGAAATAAATATCCGTTGGCGGCCCGTACGGGCCACCAACATATGGGCACTAACGTCTACACTTTTTCACCATTACACCGTTACACTTTTTCACCGTTACACCGTTACACTTTTTCACCGTTACACCGTTACACTTTTTCACCGTTACACCAAACTTATGAATCGTACCAATCTCTTACTCATACTATTCGTTCTCCTCGGCATCATCGTCGGCTACCTCATCTTTTCCCGCGCACCCGAGCAGGATAATCTATCCTCCTTAGTGGCCGACCGCAAATTTGCGCCGAATGACATTGATGAGGTCTACAAGATCTTCCTGGCTGACCGGGCCGGCAACCAAACCACCCTGACCCGCCAAAACGGATACTGGCTCTACAATGGCGAATACCGTGCCCGTCCCAATGCCATCGAAAACCTGCTGGATGCCGTCAAAAGAATCCAGGTGAAATACAAACCGCCCGTGGCTGCCACCGACAATATGATCAAAGATCTCTCGGCTCAAGGTATTAAGGTAGAATTGTACGATAAGAACGATAAAGTCCTGAAAATCTATTACATAGGTGGCGGTACTGCAGATGAACGTGGAACCCATGCCATTATGGAGGGCGCTGAGGAACCTTACGTGACCCACATACCTGGCTGGGAGGGGAATCTCCGCTTTCGATATAACCTGAAAGGAGACGATTGGCGAGATAAAACCCTGCTGGATTTTCAGCCTGAAGACATTGCTTCCCTCAGTGTGGAATACCCCAAACAGAAAAACAAATCCTTCCGTCTGTTTAACGAAGAAGGAACTTATTCCATTATTCCTTTCTATGAGGTTACTCCGGTCATCAACCAAGCGGTCAATCAGGGAAAAGCGGAAGCTTACCTGACCGAGTATGAGGGGATTGTCGCCGAAGCTTTTGAAAATTCGAACCCCATCCGGGATTCCATCCTGAGCCTGGTCCCCTTTAGTATTGTTCGGGTAAAAGATCAGGCCGGCCTGGAAACGGAGCTGAAGCTGTATCCCTTAATTCCACGGGGCGTAGCCATCGATCCCAAAACCGGTATCCAACAGAATGCCCAGATCGAGCGCTTTTTTATCCACTACAATGGTGCCGATTTTATGCTGGGCCAAAACCGGATCTTGAATAAGATTTTGTGGGCGTACGATTATTTTTTTGAGTAACTTAAGGTAGAATATCTGATTATATGTCTTTTCCAAACAGCGGCAATCAGCTGTATCAGCGTTTATCAGCGGCCTTAATAATGCTGCTGCTTTTGCTGTCTTTTTCCTCCTTTTTGCCCAAAGCCTCCGAATGGGGCTTCTGGGGACATCGGCGCATCAACCGGATAGCCGTTTTCTCCTTACCCCCCGAAATGATCGTTTTTTTTAAGAAAAACATCGAATACATTACCGAACATGCCGTAGACCCCGACAAGCGACGCTATGCCACTAAGTTTGAAGGCCCTCGCCACTTTATAGATATCGACCACTGGGGAACCTATCCCTTCCCGGACGTGCCTCGCGACTGGACCACCGCCCTGGCTCGCTACACGGACGTATACCTCATTAATGCTCAACAGGATACCGTTCAGTTATTCGGAAATAATGTGATCCAATGGGGCGATCGTTCCTTGACATTCATCGGTGAAACGGAGAAAAACTTGTTTCAGTGGCCTGAAAAAGGGATCAAAACAGTCGACTATGTCGCCTTTTTCCAGAAGCATATCCAGCCCCAGTATTACGAAGACCGCTGGGAAGTTCCTTGCGATTTATTGGGAGAAAAGTTAGGTATTAGGGGCGACTGCGAGAAAGTCATCGCTATCGACCGCTTTTCGGAATACGGCATAGTTCCTTACCATTTGTTGCAGATGCAAAATCGCCTGACCAATGCCTTTCGTGCCAAGGACGAAAAAGTCATTCTGCGACTGGCCGCTGAAATGGGCCACTACATAGGAGACGCCCATGTACCCTTGCACACCACCGAAAACTATAACGGGCAATTGACGGACCAGGTGGGAATTCATGCTTTTTGGGAAAGTCGGATACCTGAGTTGTTTGCCGATAAAAACTATGACCTGTTTGTAGGTAAAGCCCAGTACATAGAAAAACCTAAAGAATACTTCTGGGAAGTCGTTCTGGCCAGTCATCAACTGGTGGACAGTGTGTTGAGTATCGAACGCAGGCTGAGTGAGACCTTCCCCGCTGATCAACAGTTTTGCTTTGACGAACGGCTCAACCAAACCATTCGCACGCAGTGTGAAACTTATGCCGCCGCCTACGAGGATGCCATGCAGGGTATGGTCGAACAACGCATGCAGGACGCCATCCTATCGATCGCCAGTTCCTGGTACACCGCCTGGATCGATGCCGGCCAACCCGACCTAAGCAAATTCGGGGAAGCTAAACTCACCAAAAAAGAATTGGAGGAACTCAAGGCTTTGGAGGAAAAGGCAAGAGCAGGAAGCATTCTGGGCAGATCCCACAATAAATGAGCTTTAGGCGGTGGAAAAGTCCAACGGACTTTTTCAGCGCCTAAAACTTTTATTTATTACTTTTGGCCTCATGAAGAAAACCAACTCACTACTACTCGCATTAAAGGGAATGGCTATGGGGATAGCTGAAGTCATTCCTGGGGTTTCGGGCGGCACGATTGCCTTTATTACCGGCATTTATGAGCGCCTGATCGATGCCATTAAGTCTATTTTGGGACCGGAAACCTGGACCAGCTTACGCAAGGAAGGAATCCAATCCGCCTGGAAAACGGCAGACGGCACTTTTATCCTGACCTTGCTGATCGGAATGGCCCTGGGAGTGATTGCCGGAGTCTTCGGCGTATCGCATCTACTGGAAAATTATCCGGTATTACTATGGGCTTTCTTTTTTGGCTTGATCATCGCCTCGGCCATTTACATTGGGCGTTTGGTGGAGAAATGGACGGCTGCGGAGGTGATTGCCCTGATTGTTGGGGCGGTCGTCGCTTATCTCATAACCGTATTGAGCCCTGCGCAAGGGAGTGATAGTCCGGTCGCGGTCTTTTTTGCCGGAGCGATTGCTATTTCAGCGCTGATCCTTCCGGGAATATCCGGGAGTTTCATCCTGTTGTTAATGGGCATGTATACCCTCATCATTCCTTCGATTAAGAGTGTATTGGAAAACCAGGATATGGCCAGCCTTATTATTCTCGCCATTTTCGGGATGGGGTGTTTGTTAGGTTTGGCTACCTTTTCACGTGTACTGTCGTGGATGTTTCGTCGCTATCATTCTCTGACGATGGCCTTACTTGCAGGCTTTATGATCGGCTCGCTGAACAAGATCTGGCCCTGGCGAAATGTGTTGTCTACCCGGATTAACAGCAGTGGGGAAGAAGTACCTTTTTTGGAAAAAAGTGTATTGCCGGGGGCTTTTGAAGGAGAACCTTATCTTTTTGGAGCGATCATCATGATGGTGGTAGGTTTTGTGGTAGTGTTTGGTTTAGAAAAATTAGGTAAAAGGGGATAAATTTTATTTTTTAGCAGGCGGCTACGGCGGCCTGGAAAAAGTATAAAGAATCATGACTTCACTTACTAATATCCCAAATCTATTCGGTCTCATCGGCTACCCTTTATCTCATTCTTTCTCAAAGGGCTATTTCGCCAAAAAATTTGAAAAGGAAGGTATTGTCGGCCACTACTATGAATCATTCCCCCTGGAAATGATCGAAGAGCTTCCAGAACTACTGGAAAAGTACCCTAAGCTAAGAGGTATTAATGTGACCATTCCGTATAAAGAAGCTGTTTTACCCTACCTCGATGAGATCGACCCGGAGGCCAAGGCGATCGGAGCCGTCAATACGATCAAGCGGATGCCGGATGATACCTTGGTCGGTTACAATACGGATGTATATGGGTTTGAGCAATCTCTCAGGCAAAAAATGGAGGCTGCTTCCATAGAAATTCACTCAGCTTTAGTCTTGGGTACCGGAGGAGCTGCCAAAGCGGTATTTTTCGTTTTGGATAAAATGGGGATTGAATATCGCCGGGTATCCAGAAAGACGGAGAAAGGGGACCTCACTTATGGGCAAGTCACCGAAAAAACAATGGCAGAAATTCAGTTGATCATCAATACGACGCCATTGGGGATGTCTCCCAATATTCATACCTTCCCTCAGCTGCCGTATGCTGCTTTGGGGCCGCAACATCTTTTATACGACCTGGTTTATAATCCCCCCCAAACAATTTTTTTGCAGAAAGGAGAAGATGCGGGAACAACTATAATAAATGGCCTGGAAATGTTACATTTACAAGCGGAAAAATCCTGGGAAATCTGGAAGAGCCAGGATTAAATTGCACTAACCAAATCAGTTCGATATGAAAAAATCGAGTCAACCTACCGACCCCATGATCAAGAAGCTGGAGGAACTTGCAGATCAATATCTGGAAGGAAGAGGTGATACGAATCTTGACTTTTCTAATACCAAAACGGCCTTTGAATATAAAACGGATAAAGAACTAAAAAAATCAGCCTGGTTATTTGGTATGATGAATAAGGCCTGGCTGGTCAAACTGGGCTCCAAATTAGCCCTTCTGGGAATCAAACTCCGCCTACCCTTCGTAAACGGCATTATAAAAAACACCATTTTTAGTCACTTTTGCGGAGGTACTACTTTACTGGAATCGCAGCACACCATTGAAGTGCTGGCCGCTCATAATGTTCAAACCGTTCTGGATTATGGTGTAGAAGCCAAACAAACAGAGGATGACTTCAACGCAACCATGAACGAGTCGCTGAGAGGCATTGAATTCGCTTCTCAAAATGACAGCGTAAACTTTGTCAGCTCTAAGATCACCGGACTGGGCAGGTTTACCCTGCTGGAAAAGATTCACAATGGTAAGCCACTCACTAAAGAGGAGGAATTGGAATATCAAAATGTGGTGAAGCGCATCGACGCCATGTGTCACAAAGCCAGTGAACTGGGAGTATGTATTTTCTTCGATGCAGAGGAAAGTTGGATACAAAATGCGCTGGATAAGCTGATCAATCTAATGATGGAGCGATATAATAAAGAAACAGTGGTCGTCTACAATACTTTTCAGTGCTATCTTATTAGTCGCCTCCCAGCCCTGAAACAGTCCTACAAGGAAGCCAAAGAAAAAGGGTATATCCTCGGAGCCAAACTGGTTAGAGGAGCCTATATGGAAAAAGAAAGAGAAAGAGCCGCCGAAAAGGGCTATCCTTCACCTGTTCAACCTAATCGGGAGGCAACCAACGATGCCTATAATAAAGCCGTACGTTTTTGTGTCGAAAATTATGAAACCATGGCTTCCTGTAATGCTTCTCATAATGAATACAGCAATAAATTACAGGCCCAATTAATGGTAGAAAAAAATATCCCTAAAGATCATCCTAACCTCATGTTCGCTCAACTTTATGGTATGAGTGATAACCTTTCCTTCAATCTGGCCAAAGCCGGCTACCGTGTGGCCAAATATGTAGTGTACGGCCCAGTAAGAGATGTCGTACCTTACCTTTTAAGACGCGCAGAGGAAAATACCTCTGTAACCGGCGATATGACCCGTGAATATGGCCTTCTTCTAAAAGAAATGAAGAGAAGAGGCTTAAAATAAAAAAACGGTCCGCAAGGACCGTTTTTTTATTTATTATTATAATTTGTTGGTATATAATCTTTCCTTTTAACGTTTTTAGGATTAAAAAATCAAAAATATAATTTATTTTTGTCTAAATCTTTCAGCCGAGATAGGTGACTCTGTTACACATAATGGAAAATTACTCCCATCGTCATTCAACGCAAACAACGCTAGAATAACAATCTAATTCTCATGGGCATATTCTTTGTTTCGTGCCGTTAGGGGCGCGGTTTAGCTCCCGCATTTCTCTATTTGACATGAACACAAACATAATACCCATAGGAATCATTGATTGATTCCCAAAAACCTTTAAGTTACATGAGGAAGGGGCAACATATACGCTACTTACTTACATTTTTATTCTTTACCCCCAGCTTGTACCTACAAGCCCAAAACTTCGATTGTGATCTTGCACTGATCATTTGTAGCGACAGTACCATTAATTTTCGACCGGATGGAGGAGGGATCAATGATTTTGCGAACCCAAACAACGACTCCGGTTGCTTCGTGCCTGAGCCCAGTCCGGGCTTGCCTCCCGAGAATTACTTCGAACAAGCCAGTGGTTGGTTCTACTTTGAGTTTCGCAAAGATATGCCCGATAGTAGTATCATTGAGTTTGCTATCTCTCCGATCTTACAGGGGCCTATGGATGTGTCGGATTACGATTTTGCCATCTACGGGCCGAATGTACCCTGCGATAGCCTGGGCTCTCCCTTAAGGTGTTCATTCGTGAACGGTAACTGTGCCTTCTGCCCAGATACGGGGCTCGGCCGCGGAGAGATCGATGAATCAGAGGATACCTGGGTGCCGGGCAATAACGCGAATGGCTTCGTGGCCCCCATGATCGTTCAACCTGGCGACGGTTTTTTCCTCTTCCTCGAATACTTCGAAGGAGACACTCCGGTAGAAGAAACTCAATTTGACCTAAGTTGGGGAGGCTCCGCCGCCCCTTTCCTGAATTGTATTGCCAATCCCTTCTGCTATAAAGCCACTGCCGATGCCGGTCGGGATACCAGCGTTTGTGCCGGCTCCACCATCCAGCTATTCGGCAGCGCTACCAATACCTATGGCCAGGAATCTTACATTTGGACCGGTAGCAACGGTGCCACCGACTGGATAGTAGATCCTTTTTCCACTACGCCTACCGTGAATATACCCATCGATTTTAGCGGACAAGTGGTTTTTGAACTCCTGGTCGAAGAAGGTAATTGTGAAAAATATGATACCGTAGTCATCGATGTGATTGCCTATCCTCCCTTAAACATAAGCGGAGAGAATTTTATCTGCGAAGGTGAATCGATTACCCTGGAGTCCACGCTCGGTTTTGAAAGCTACATCTGGAGTACCGGTGATACCACTACTTCCATTACTGTCTCCAATGAAGGAACCTATAGCCTGACAGTAACGAATACCCTCGATTGCGAACGGGTGGCCTCCTTCACCGTTTTTATGGAAAAATTTCCGAACCCTATCATCAAAGGATTGCCGGGTTTTTGTGTAGGAGAATCTGTTACTCTCACCACCGATACCGATTACGCTTCCTATGAATGGTCAACAGGGGCTGACGGGCCGAGCATCGAGGTTGATCAGGAAGGAACGTATAGCGTGATCGTGACCACTCAGTTGGGCGGCTGTGTCGCTATGGAAAACATTGACATCGTCGAATTCCCGGAACCTTCTACCGAAATCATCGGGAAATTAGAAATTTGCCCGGAGGAAACCTCCACGCTGGTGGTGGCAGATACCTTTATGTCCTATTCCTGGTCAACGGGGGCGACAGGCGTAGATATAGACATCGGAGAGCCGGGCAATTATTCAGTAGAAGTTATTGATCAAAACGGGTGTGCCGCCACCGATATGGTAGAAGTTAACCAACTAGCCTCTCCCGAGCCTGTCATCCAAGGCGTTTCTATCTTTTGTCCGGGAGATACCGCTATATTGGAAACCGAAATCCCTTATACCGCCTATGAGTGGTCAACCGGAGCGACCAGCCCTACCGTGCAGGTGCTGGATGCCGGCAATGTGCGCGTGACCGTCACTGATGATAAGGGCTGCCGGGAGGACACCACTTTTGCCATTGCACAACACGATCAACCCCAGCCTCAAATAGTGGGAGAGACGGAATTCTGCACTGGAGATTCTGTCAATCTGCAAATTGATCAGGTGTATGCTGCCTACCAATGGTCGACCGGAGCTGTTTCAGATCAGATCGAGGTCAAAAACGGTGGTAGCTTTCTGGTAACGGTTACCGATGCCAATGGCTGCCGGGGAGAAGACGATTTCCAGCTTACTGAAAACCTGCTTCCTCAACCTACAATTAATGGTCCGCCCGCTATCTGCGAGTATGAGATGGCTAGCCTGGAAGTGAATGAAACCTTTGTCTCCTACCAGTGGCAGGATGGGAGCACTAATCCTGTTTTTGAAACCAATCAAGCGGCAACCTATTCCGTGACCGTCACCGATACAAAAGGCTGCGCAGGAACGCAATCCTTTGAACTACATGTCAATCAAGCCCCCGAGCCGGAAATTTTAGGAGAAAGAACTTTCTGCCAGGATGATACCCTCCGCTTACAAGCAGATCAGGCCTATGCACAAGTGGAATGGTCGACCGGAGAAAACAGTCCGAGCATCGGCGTATTACTGCCTGGTGAATACAGCTTGACCGTATCGGATGAAATTGGCTGTGTCGGGGATACCACTGCCACCATTATCCAATTTTCTAAACCCACTCCTTTTATTGAGGGAGATAACGAAATATGTACGGGCGAATCAGTCGAGCTTAGGCTGGATCGGTCGTATCAAAGCTATCTGTGGGATAATGGTGCGAATACCTCTACAATCCAGGCAGACCAGGGCAGAACCTATGCCGTTACCATTACGGACATCGTCGGATGTGAAGGCGTCGCCAATTTTGAAGTGACCGAAAACCTGCTGCCTGAGCCTGCCATTAGCGGCCCGGCAGAGATCTGTAGCTATGAAATGGCTAGCTTGAGCGTACAGCCGGGGTTTGAGACTTATCAATGGCAAGACGGGACCATGGGTACTTCTGTTCCGGCAAGCCAATCGGGTGTTTATTCCATCGTTGTATCCGATGAAAAAGGTTGTGTCGGAACGGACACGTTCGATTTTCAGATCAATCAGGCCCCTATACCCCAAATAGAGGGGAATGCACTGATTTGTCGTGGAGACACGGCTACGTTGGGTACCCAAAATACGGATTATGTTAACTACTCCTGGAGTACAGGGGCGAACACTGCGACCATAAACATAACTGCTGAAGACACTTATATCGTCACCGTAACCGACGATAAAGGTTGCGAAGGTGTCGGTAGCTTCGACGCGCTTATTAAGGAATTGCCGGAGCCTACAATTGATGGAGTATTGGAGTTTTGTGAAAACGGCAGCACACAGATCCGAACTCAGGAATCCTTTGTCTCCTATGAATGGTCGACCGGCCAAACCACCCAGGAAGTCCAAATCACGCAGGCGGGGACCTATCTTGTGACGGTTACCGACGTGGATGGATGCCGCGGACAACAATCCGCTTCCGTTTCTGTGAATGAAAACCCCCAGCCTCAGATCATGGGCGAGCTGGAATTCTGCTCGAATGAAACTACGAATATCCGGGTGATGAGCAATTATGCCGTTTACCTTTGGTCGACAGGGGAGCGGTCGGTGAACATCATCGCCGACCAGCCGGGCAACTATATGGTCACCGTCATAGATGATAATGGATGTTCGGGCTCTACCTCGGCAGAACTCACCACCATCCAGGCTCCCGAGCCCGTCATCGAAGGGGATAATATTTTTTGTGAAGGCGAAACGATTAGCTTTGGCGTTCAGCAAAGTTTTATCGCCTATAATTGGTCTAATGGCGCCCAAACTCAGGATATCACCGTAGCGATCCCCGATAATTATCACGTAACGGTGACCGATGTGAACGGTTGTATGGGCGAAGCTTCTTTCCAACCTATTCAATTTTCCAAACCCCGACCTGTTATAGAAGGAGCAACCACTTTTTGTGAAGATGCTCAGACGCAACTCTCCACCGAGCGAACCTATGAAAGTTATAGCTGGTCAAATGGTATTGATGATCGTCAAATCGTCGTTACCCAGCAAGGGACCTATACGGTCACTGTGGTGGACAGCAGAGGCTGTGAAGGTGCTACCGAAACGTTTGTGACCGCCTTGCCCAATCCGGAGCCGCTAATCTCCGGCGATACCCTTTTATGTACCGGAGAAAACACGGTTTTAGATGCCGGAGCGGATTATGCAACCTATTTGTGGGAAGGAGGGCAGCAAGCTCAAACCATTAACGTAAACCAGGCGGGCTCCTACGGAGTGACCGTCTTTGATAACCAGGGATGTTCAGGATCCGGAGCAGTGCAAGTTCAAATATTCGAACGGCCCGATCCGGTGATCTCCGGTGCGGAGGTCTTCTGCCCGGGAGATACCATTCAAATCGGCGTGGGAACCTTCACAGGCTACCAATGGTCGACCGGAGATCAGAGTCAGGCCGTAGATATTACTGAAGCTGGTACTTATGCCGTTACCGTCACCAATGAAGCGGATTGCACAGAAGAGACCAGTGTTATTATTGAAACTTTTGACCGCCCTCCATTGGAAGTCAGCGGAGATCGCTTTTTCTGTGAAAACACCTTCACCGTTTTAAATGCGACGCCTGGATATGCAGATTATCAGTGGTCTAATGATGTTACCAATCCCGTGATCATGTTGTCGGAGCCGGGCGACTATTCTTTAGAGATTACAGACGATAATGGTTGTCGAAACCAGGCTCAGGTCCAAATACAAGAAATTCCTACTCCGGATCCCATCATTCAGGGGCCGCCTGCATTATGTGATAATGAAACTGCTTTCCTGACAGTTGGCAATGGTTTTGCTACCTACGAATGGTCTTCCGGTGAAAGCACGGCTACCATTCAGATCGAAGAAGCCGGCTTTTTTGAAATTAGTGTGACCGATGCCTTCGGTTGTATGGGAATGGATACCATCGATGTGCTTCCGCTAGTTGCTCCTACACCCATATTGGAAGGGGAAGAGGATTTTTGTCCGGGTGACTCGGTATTCCTGAGGGTTGAAGATATCTATGCCGCCTACAACTGGGGAGACGGGCCTACCACCCCCTCTCGTTATGTATCGGAGGGAGGAGCCTACGTTTTGCAGGTGACGGCGGATAATGGGTGTATGGCTACTGTGGGCAAGCAAGTGACGGCCCAGGCGATCCCGGATTTTGAGATCCAGGGCGATACCTCTTATTGTGAAGGAGAAAGCACGGTTTTATCCGTTGATAATGACTTTTCTACCTATGCATGGTCAACCGGAGACACCACTAGCAGTATTGAAGTAAGTACTCCCGGAACCTATCAGATCCAGCTTTTTAACCGATTTGGATGCGATGCTATCCGAGAGGTGGAGGTCGTTGAACTGGACATCCTGGACCCTATTTTACCGCAGGAAGCAACAGTCTGTACCGGTGATTCCCTGGTTTTGAATGCGGGGAATAATTACCGGGAATATGCCTGGGATGACGGTTCCACCGAAGCCATTCGCCTGGTGACGACTCAAGGGACTTATTCTGTTACCTTGACTAATTTTAACGGATGTGTTCAGGAATTAGAAACTGAGGTGGGGGAAGTGGCGCCTGTTTTTCCCGAAATAGTCGGCGCCAATGCTGTATGTGAAGGGCAGGGTCTTGGCTTATTCGTAAGAGGAAGTTTTCCTTCTTACCAATGGTCTACTAATGATACAACGCCGGCTATCACGGTCCGAACGGCCGGTACCTACATCGTCAGCGTTACAGATCGGAACGGCTGCCAGACAACGGATCAACGAACAGTCGAGTTGCTACCTTCTCCTTCTGTGCAATTGACCGGCCTGCCGTATTTTTGCGAGGGCGAATCCACCGTATTAGAAGTGGAGGTGGATGGAGGTGACTTTGAATGGAACGAAGGCCAAACTACTAATGCCATTACAGTGACAGAACCGGGAAATTACGGCGTTTTTGTCAGGAGTGCCAATGGCTGTAATGTAGTGAAGCAGGTCACCGTTCAGGAATTTAGAAACCCCCGGCCACGAATAAGCGGCTTATCACAGATCTGCTCAGACGAAGAAGCCGTATTGGACGCTGGATCGGGCTATGTGCGATACAACTGGTCGACCGGCTCCGTGGAGCCGACTATCACCGTATCGGAAGCCGGTAATTATACCGTGGTTGTAACGGATACAACTGGCTGTCAGGGCCAAACCTCCTATAACCTAAGAGTTAATGCCATACCAGAGCCGATTATTAATGGAAAAAATGAGATCTGCCCGGATGAAACGGTCGAACTCGGAACGGAGCAATCTTATGTCAGCTATGAGTGGTC
>JAUIKE010000211.1 GCA_030430845.1 Bacteroidia bacterium
CCCAGATAATTTTGTTTTGGAGGTGGTTTAAAGAAAAAAACTTCGTTTTTTTCTTTAAACCACCTCCAAAAAATATATTATTGGTTATGTGAAAAGGCCGAAGGACTTTTTACACAACCCCTAGTATAAAATCTACCCCAGGTCATCCAGTAAGTTTCGTAAAAATAATTTTTATGCGTCAATACATCTACGCTTTTCTTTTGATATTCTCCTTCACGACTGCTTTTGGTCAAAACAATCAGGCGAGGTTCGGGAAAAACCGCGTTCAGTATCACAAAGATTTTGCCGAGTGGTCTCAATATGAAAGTGACAACTTCATCACTTATTGGTATGGGGAAGCCCGAAACGTAGGCCAAGCCGTTGTGCAGATCGCCGAATATGATTTTGAGGAAATCCAGTCTATTCTGGAACATCGGATCAATGAGAAGATCGAGATCATTGTGTACTCTGACCTGACGGACCTCAAACAAAGCAATATCGGAGTAGAGGAGACTTTCATCAATACCGGCGGACAGACGAAGATCGTCGGGAATAAAGTGTTCGTTTATTTCGACGGCAATCACGACAATCTGCGCAAGCAGGTTCGAGAAGGTATTGCATCGGTATACCTGGACGCTATGCTGTTTGGCTCCAATTTGCAGGAGATCGTTCAGAATGCCCTGATGATGAACCTGCCCGATTGGTTTAAGGAAGGTTTTATTTCTTATGTAGGTGTAGACTGGAATACAGAGTTGGATAACAAACTTCGGGATATCATCCTGAGTCGGGAATATGACTCATTTGAAAAATTTGCGGACGAAAATCCTAAGTTGGCCGGACATTCTCTCTGGCACTTTTTGTCAGTTAATTTTGGCAATGCCACTATTTCCAATTTGCTCTACCTAACGCGGATCAACCGAAGCATTGAAAGCAGCTTTCTTTACGTCCTGGGCAACTCCTATGATTATGTGCTCAAAAACTGGGCTACTTATTACGAATCCCGCTATCAGGAGGATACCCGGACAAAGGAGGATGCCTCCGGGCAGGAAGTGGTTATTAAAAATAAGCGCAATTTACCCATCACTCAGTTGAAGCTTAGCCCTGACGGCAGCCGGGTGGCTTTTGTGATGAATGAAATAGGTAAATACAAAGTTTTTGTCCATAATTTCGCTACCGGTAAAACCAATAAAATTTTCAAGGAAGGCTTCCGGAATCCTTTCCAGGCCACTGACTATAACTATCCGATCCTGGCCTGGAGCCCGAATAATGTGGACCTGGCTGTCTTGTACGAGCGCCGGGACCAGCCCAAATTGATGCTTTATAACACCACTACGAAAAAGGATGTCACTGAAGATTTCGGGCCGCAGTTTCAGCGTGTTTTTGACATGGATTTTATCGACCCTCAGAACATGGTCATTTCTGCTGCACAAAGCGGCTATTCTGATATTTTCATCTATTTTATCCGAAACCGTTCTTTCCAGCGTATTACCACTGATTTTTATGATGATCTGGATGTGGCCTTTGTGGAAGTAGAAGGCCGAAAAGGTATTCTATTTGCCTCCAACCGGCAGGACAGTTTGATCCAGCCGATGCGATTGGATACCATATTACCGATCAATTCTTATGACCTTTTTTATTACGATCTGGAGACTCGTTCCAATGAACTGATCCGGGTCACAAATACGCCTTTTGCCGATGAGCGTCAACCGGTAGCCATCAATGATAAATACTTTGGGTTCCTCTCAGATGAAAACGGGATTTACAACAATCACGCAGCCTATCTGGAAGAGTACATTCACCATTTTGATCAGCGAATCTACATGGAAGACGGAACGGAGATCGTGCTACATGCTGATTCCAGCCTGAGCATGCTCGACTCAACCCTTATTGATAGCATTGTCATAGAGCCTGTCATCAAAGAAAGAGCGATCATCCATGCCAACTCGAACTATTCCAGTAATGTTATTACGCATCATACGGCTCCAAAAGTAGACCGCAAAGTAGAGATGTTCCTACACTTTGGTGAGCATAAGATCATTCAGCGGCCGATAGAGAGTGAAAAAGTAACGCTTCCGCTTCCGACCGCATTTCGCAAAAGCAGGCTCAACTATTTCCCATACAAAATACCCCGGCAGGATTCGATTGCTCGCTTTGCGGAAAAAACAGACTCTTTGCGTACCATTATCCGGCAAGATTCCATTGGAGACAGCCAAACAGAACATATTTCAGAACCCAAAGACACTGTACAATACTTCTTCCAGGTGAGATTCCAGGAAGATGATGATGTACCGGCCGACACACCGGAAAATGCCGGAGCAGTTAGCAGACCGGAAGCGGTTAGTTCGGCCGACAAAGAAGCGGAGGAGATCTTCGGCTTTTTCCAGGATATTAACACAGAGGTGATCCCCCGGTATGAGGAGCATGACATTTATAGATTCCGACCGGCACGAATCACGCCATATCGCTTAAAATTCAGGACGGACTACGTGACCACGCAGATGGATAACAGCCTGCTCTTTGAGGGTTTGGAAAGCTATACGGCCAACCCGCAGGAGATATTCAGTTATCCGCCTCCGGGAATTTTGCTGAAGGCCAACTTCAAAGACTTGTTTGAGGATTATGAGTTTGAAGGTGGGGTTCGGATTCCGACGACCTTTAACGGTACTGAATACTTTGTGGTATTTAACAACAAGAAAAAGCGACTGGATCATACCATCGCTTTTTATCGGAAAAACCAGCGCTTGTCGGAAAGGAGTCGTTCGATCATTCCCAATGTGCCGAACAAACGGGATGTAAATGTTCTCCTGGGCCAGTACAGTGTGCGCTATCCGTTTGACATTTTCACCAGCGTCAGAGCTACGGCCACCTTGCGCCGGGACCGCATTACGCAGCTGGCATCCGACTTGCCTACCTATGATATTCCAACGGAAAGCACTCAACGGGTTGGGCTTAAGCTCGAATACATATTTGACAATACCTTGGATGTTTCCTTAAATATCAAAAACGGCACCCGCTATAAAATCTATGCCGAAGCATATAAAAAATTTGATTTAGATATCGTCAATGGCCTGTCACTCGATTTTGATGAGGGAGCCATGATGATACTGGGTGTAGATTTCCGTCATTATCAGCGTATTTTAAAACACTCGGTCTGGGCTACCCGCGGAGCAGCGGCTACTTCATTTGGAAGTGAAAAAATGTTATTCTTCCTGGGTGGTGTAGAAAACTGGTTGTTCTCTACTGAAAACGACAAGATCCCTTATCCCAGCAGTGGTGATTTTGCTTTCAAGGCCCTGGCCGCCAATATGCGTGGGTTCGACCTGAATATTCGCAACGGTAATTCTTATGCTTTGATCAATACTGAATTGAGGGTACCGATGTTCCAGTATGTATTCAGGCGTCTGCGTTCTTCCTTACTGAAAAACTTCCAGGTCATCGGATTTTTTGATGTGGGCACGGCCTGGCAGGGTAAATCCCCATTCGACGATGACAACCCGCTGAATACGGACACCATCGAAACCAATGACTTTGTTTCGATCCGGGTAAACTTCTTCAGAGACCCGATCGTAATGGGCTATGGAGCGGGCATCAGGACGATGTTGTTCGGCTATTTTGTACGGCTTGATTATGGATGGGGGATAGAGACGAAGGTGGTGCAGGATCCGAGGTTGTATATCTCTATTGGAACAGACTTTTAAAAACTTTAAATAAAAAACTCCGGCCTTGGCCGGAGTTTTTTATTTAAAGTTTTTATTCCTCTCCTGCTTTCATTTTTTCAGCATTTTCGGCTACCTGTAATGCTTCTATGATCGCCTCCAGATCCCCTTCAACGATTTTATCAAGATTATACAGAGTCAAATTAATCCGGTGATCGGTGACCCGGTTTTGAGGATAGTTGTAGGTACGGATTTTATCTGAGCGATCGCCGCTACCGACCAACGATCGTCGCTTAGCCGCCTGTTCGGAATCGTGTGCCTCTTTTTGCATATCGTAGATCTTTTGGTAAAGACGTTGCAAGGCAATTTCGCGGTTTTTGATCTGGGAGCGACCGTCGGTACTTTCAGCTACCACGCCTGTAGGGATATGTGTAAAACGCACCCCCGACTCCGTTTTGTTAACGTGCTGTCCACCCGCACCACTTGAGCGGAAGGTGTCCACTTTGAGGTCTGCTTTATTGATATCTACATCTTCCATTTCGAGTTTGGGAATAACGGCCACGGTAGCAGCGGACGTATGCACCCGCCCCTGCGATTCTGTTTTGGGGACCCGCTGTACGCGATGAGCCCCTGACTCGAATTTGAGTTTGCCGTAAACATCCTGCCCGGATATTTCCAACACAATTTTGCTGTATCCGCCTACGGTTCCTTCATTGGCATCCAGCACTTCAACAGACCAGCCCTGTGTTTCAAAGTATTTAGAGTACATTCGGTACAGATCGCCGGCAAATATACTGGCTTCGTCGCCCCCTGTTCCGGAACGAATTTCGAAGATAACATCTTTAGAGTCTTCCGGATCTTTAGGGATCAGCAGCACCTTGATTTTCTCCTCCATTTCTTCCCGCCTGGGCCGGAGTTCTTCCAGTTCCATGG
This sequence comes from Bacteroidia bacterium, assembly GCA_030430845.1. GTDB lineage: Bacteria > Bacteroidota > Bacteroidia > Chitinophagales > Saprospiraceae > JANQPA01. Next base: position 4,569 of record JAUIKE010000211.1, read on the forward strand.
CAGCCATTTCCTTCATATCGGGATCTTTATCTTTCAGCATTTCTTCTGCCGTTTCAATATTCCCTAATAACTTGCTATAATCCTGGTAAACCTCTACGATTTCTTTCAGCGATTTATATTCCTTGCTTATTTTCATATAGCGATCCATATCCGAAATCACCTCTGGATCGGCCATTTGTTCCTCCAGATAATAATATCTATCCCGTATCGCTTCGAGTTTATCTATCATTGTTTGTTATTTTTGTAGCCCCAAAAATAATAATTAATTCAAGTTGCGATATAGCTCGTAATTGAATTAATTTTTCTGTTTGGGTGGATAAAATGAAATAGATCTTGTGCACATCGCAAGTTGAATTAATCAATTGCTTAATAAATATGTCATTAATTTTAAATATAGAAACAGCAACAGATGTATGTTCCATTGGTTTATCCAATGAAGGAAAACTTCTTTCCATACAGGAAAGTTCCGAAGCCTACCAGCATGCCTCTCAAATTACCATACTTATTGAAAAGTGCATAAAAAATGCAGGTGTCGGCTTGTCTGAACTAGATGCCGTATCCATCAGCACCGGGCCGGGCTCTTATACATCCTTGAGGGTAGGCACCAGCACAGCCAAAGGTATTTGTTATGCTCTGAACAAGCCCCTGATAGCCGTCAATACGCTGCAGTCTTTAGCCTTGGCATCATTAAATGCAAGCGGAGGCTCGAATCGTTTATTTTGTCCGATGATCGACGCTAGAAGGATGGAAGTATACACGGCCTTGTATAATACCAAGCTGGAGGAAATTCGTCCTCTTCAGGCGTTGATAGTTGAAGAAAACAGTTTTGATGAATTTTTTGATGAAAACAAGGCCGTTATTTTTTCTGGAAATGGGGCTCCAAAATGTAAGGAGGTCATCCGGCATTCACTAGCTACTTTTTCCGACCAAATTTGCTCCGCCCGGCATCTCGTTCAATTAGCTACACAGCAATATATCGAAGGAGTATTTGTCGATGTAGCACACTACACACCCAACTATTTTAAGGCTCCGAATATCACCAAGTCGAAGAAATTTTTATAGCCCCGGACAATTTAAAATATTTCAAATTTGAGATTTTTTTTTGTACTTTTGTCTATATACCAATCGCTTTGTAGTTAAAGAAATCTTCATATAATGATTTTTGGTACAGTATTTGATTTATATGGGGTAATACTTTAACTCAATTAAAAGAACATTTTTATGAGAAAGCAAAAAAACGAAACGGTTACCTTGAAGAAGGGAGACGGTGAAATTCATTTGGACTATTCCGAGCTTAGAAAGGCGGTTTTAGTCCTCAGAGCAGTGAATCACAAACTTCGCCAAAGAATTATTGATTTGCTTGAAGAAAATGATAGCATGACTGTAACTGACATCTACATCAAGCTACGCCTCGAACAGTCGGTCGCTTCACAACACCTGGCCATTCTAAGAAGAGCCGGTGTGGTAGATACCGAAAGGCAAGGAAAATTCATCAATTACTCTCTCAACAAAGATCGCCTGGCTCAGATTTCACGTTTGGTAGAAGAATTAACTGCCTAAACGCTGAGCTTACAGGTGCGAACTCTTTGCGTTTTCTTGGTTTTGTACAAACGGAAAATGCTGTAAATCAACAAGATTCACAGCATTTTTTTATTTATAAATTTTGAAAAAAAAAGAAAAACCCGCATATTTGTCTGGTATTGGTTATCAAAAAATATATACTACTATGAGAAGCGCTAATAAAGTTAGCATTAACAATGAGAAGTTAAAAGACTCCTCAGAAATCCTACGGGCTATTGCCCATCCACTTCGTTTGAAAATTCTGGAATTTATTGACCAGAGTGACACCATCAATGTAAACAAGATTTATAATACACTGAAACTAGAGCAATCCATTACTTCCCAGCATTTAAGGATTTTACGTATGGCAGGTCTCGTTAATACAGAACGGGATGGCAAATTTATTCACTACAGTATCGACTACAACAAGATAGCCAATACGGTGAGCGCCATTAACCACTTCCTTGATGATGATGCTGAAGAATAGTTAGAGATTGGTAGCTGAGGCTGTGTAAAGGGTTTTCTAATTTTTTATACAGCTCCAGCTTCAGAAATTCATGTTTTTGTTTCTTCGGAATTTTCCTCCTCTGCATTCATTTCCTCCACTGTATTTCCTGTGTTTTCCTCTACATTTAGAGCCTCCTCCTCTTGAGCCGGTCCAGATTGTCCGCTTTCTTCTTCTTCCGGAGTATTTTCAACATTTTCTGCATCATCCGCTGATTCCAGGAAAAATTGCCTTTGAAAGGTGAGAATGTTGACCACACCTAAGGTGATGGATACATCTGCAATATTAAAAACGGGTTTGAAAAACATGAAGTGTTGCCCTCCCCATAGCGGGATCCATTCCGGCAAATACCCACTCCATATAGGGAAATAGAACATATCTACCACATTTCCGTGCAAAAAGCGTTCGTAGCCTCCGCCGGCCGGAAAAAGTTCGGCAACGCCACTGTGGTAGCTGGATTCGGAGAAGATCAAACCGTAAAACGCACTATCTAAAATATTTCCGAGGGCGCCGGCAAGAATCAGCGCAAAGCTGACTAATACGCCCCAATTAGCTCCTTTTCGAACCAAAAAACGAATGTAATAAACCAGGAAGGCGACAGCCAATATCCGAAACAAGCTCAGGGCCAGCTTGCCCATGTCATCATTACTCAATTGATATCCGAAGGCCATACCCGGGTTTTCTACAAAATGAATCAAGGCCCATTCCAGGCCGAAGATCCTAATTTCATCACCCAGAGCCATATGTGTCTTAACCCAGATCTTCAAGGACTGGTCAATCAACAAAATTAAAAACACGACCCAACTGACTTTTACAACACTTTTCAATGGCCTATGACTTTAGTACAATTTGACAAATTTAATCAAAGATTTGGAAGGTCGCCGGTCCCCACCTATCTTAATCAAACAAAGCCGGATGCGGCCGTGGCCACATCCGGCTTTGTGATCTATTTAATACGCTATTACTTTTTAGTCCGCTTCTGCTTTGCTTCAATACTCAGCGTAGCATGGGGGACTGCTTTAAGCCGTTCTTTGGAAATAAGCTGGCCGGTGACCCGGCATACTCCGTATACCTTATTCTGTATTCTGATCAAAGCATTTTCCAAATGCTGTATTAATTTCTGCTGCCTGGCAGCCATACCGGAAATACGCTCATTTTCCGCTGTTCCGATCCCATCATCCAAGCCTTTGATCTTTGCGTCCGAATTATCAGCCATTTCAGATAGCTGATTGAGGTAAAATTCGTATTGATCTTTAGCTCTCGTCAATTTCTTTTCAATGATCTGCTTAAACTCCTCCAATTCTTCATCACTGTACCGGGTTTTTTCTGCTTTCTGATCCATGATTTTTGTTTAATTTACAAATTAGATTTAAACCGAGGGGATGGTTATACGCTCTAATAACGCTGCAAAAGTAATAATAATTCCCCTCCTTCCTTTAAAGGATCGTATTAAATTTGACCTTTTTCAAAGGTGCAAAATAAAATTTGACACTAATTTGGCTTTCTTATTAAAACAATGGCAAGGATCAATTGGTTTGGGGTAGGTAAATAAAGAGAGATTGCCGACGGCAATCTCTCTTTATTTATTTTATTCCTTATCCTCTTCCAAAATTTCATCTTCCTGGTCCTGTAACTTCCCGGTTTTACTGACCAGTGCATTTTCACGGGATTCATAATAATCCTTCCGGTTCCTCGCAATATCAATAGCAGTGAATAGCGCCTTTCGAAAGGAAGATGGATCGGCTGAATTGCTTCCTGCAATATCAAAAGCAGTACCGTGGTCGGGTGAAGTACGAACGGCTTTCAGGCCGGCCGTGAAATTTACTCCCTGACCAAAGGACAAGAGCTTGAATGGAATCAGTCCCTGATCATGGTACATAGCCAGTATACCGTCAAACTTTTTGTATTGCCCTGAACCAAAAAAGCCGTCGGCTGGAAAAGGCCCTACAACTAACATTCCTTTTTTCTTAGCTTCGATGATCACCGGGCGAATCACTTTTTCCTCCTCATCTCCGATCACACCATTATCACTGGCGTGTGGATTAAGCCCCAAGACAGCGATGGTAGGCCGCTCGATGCCAAAGTCGACTCGAAGACTCTGCTCCATTGTATGCAGTTTGGTTTCGACCATTTCTTTGGTGAGCATGGCACTCACGGCACTGATCGGGATATGATTGGTAGCGACCCCAATACGCAAATCATCATGCAACATGAACATCAGATCGTTTCCACCCAGTTGCTTAGCCAGATACTCCGTATGCCCTGCGTAAGGGAAGGCCGCCATTTTCATAGCTTCTTTATTGATCGGAGCTGTTACAATGGCATCCAATTGACCATCCCGAAGGTCTATGACTGCTTTTTCAAGAGCGATGTAAGCGAACTTTCCTCCATCCTCAGTTGCTTTACCGAGTGTGATATTCACATTGTCCTGCCAGCAGTTAATGATATTGACTTTATCAAAACTTGGCCGGGTCATGTCTTTTATAACTTGAAAAGGAAATTCAACTCCAGCTATATTTTTATGATAAGAAACTACTTTTGTGGAAGCATATACAACCGGGGTGCAGCGTTTAAGGATTTGTTCATGCCCTATTGTTTTCAAGACCACCTCCAAACCAATGCCGTTAATATCGCCAGCACTGATCCCTATTTTGACTTTATCCATTCATCCAGTTTTTTCAATGTTTTTTGAAACTATAAGATAGCAAATAACACATTTTCCATTTTTTTTCCAAAATTTGCCCCCGAAGAGTTTTAAAAATCAGGACATTACATTTTGAAAGCAAAAAAATCATACGGACAACATTTCCTCAACAGTGAGCTGATCGCTCAAAAGATTGCGGATAGCCTGCGGCCCGAAGACGCCTATGAGCGTCTGTTGGAAGTTGGCCCGGGTAAGGGAATGCTCACCAAATACCTTCTGGAAAAAGACCTTGATCTAATAACAGTGGAAGCCGATCAGGATATGGTGTTCTACCTCCAAAAAAATTATCCCCGGCTCAAAGGCCGGATCATTGAGGCTGATTTTCTGAAAGTCCCGCTCGATAAGATTATGGAGGACCAGCCTTTCGGTCTGATCGGCAACTTCCCTTACAACATTTCTTCTCAAATCCTTTTTAAAATGCTGCAATTTAAACACCTCATTCCGGAAATGGTAGGTATGTTCCAAAAAGAGGTAGCCGAAAGAGTCGTTGCAGATCCAGGCAGTAAAACTTATGGAGTGATCAGTGTGTTGGTTCAGGCAGAGTATACCGGAGAGTATCTATTTACAGTTGATAAAAAGAAATTTTCGCCACCCCCAAAGGTACAATCGGCCGTTATCAGGCTCCGTCGCCGCCCCGAAAGCCTGGTGAAAAAAGACTCTAATCTTTTTCGGCAGATCGTTAAACAATCCTTTGGGCAAAGGCGTAAGATGTTAAGAAATACTATGAAGCAGTTTATCAAAGACGATCCACTGCTTCAAACCGATTTTTTCCGACAGCGGCCCGAACAATTATCCGTACAGGACTTCATCTGGTTAACAGAAGAAGTGAGTAAAAGGAAAATGAATTAGCGACTCATAAGCTAACGGCAGTTTAGAAAAAATCATGAGTCGCACCCATTAAAATAAGATATTATGACTTTAGAAGATCGCATCAAAAAAGACCTCATCACCGCTATGAAGGCCAAAGATAAAGCAGCCTTGCGTGGTATACGTGCCATCAAAGCGGCAATTTTATTAGCCAAAACCGATGGAAGCGGAGAAGAGATGACCGAAGAAAAGGAAATCAAGCTTCTTCAGAAATTGGTAAAACAACGCCGCGACTCTATCGAGATCTATGAAAAAGAAGGTCGAGATGATCTGGCTCTCACGGAAAAAGAAGAGGTAGACATCATCGAAAAGTATCTGCCCGAGCAGTTGTCTCCCGAAGCACTCGAAGCCGAAATAAAAAAGATCATCGAAGCGGTGGGCGCTACCTCCATGAAAGATATGGGTAAAGTCATGGGAGCTGCTACCAAGCAACTTTCAGGTAAAGCAGACGGCAAATCCATCTCAATCAAGGTGAAAGAATTGTTGAACTCCTAACCAATATTAAAAATTAGGGGAAGCGGCTGACAGCCGCTTCCCCTAAAAAATAAATAAAATCAAATTATATGGATACAACTTTTTTGAAAACATTAGGACTCCAGCAAACCAATAACGGCAACAGTACCGGGCAGGAATTCTTCGGAAACGGCCCTCTGATTGCCTCTCATTCTCCTGTGGACGGGCAACTTATCGGTAAAGTGTCCACTACCACCGCTGAAGACTATGAACGCATCATATCTCAGGCACAAGAAGCTTTTAAATATTGGAGAACCATTCCAGCTCCCAAAAGAGGAGAGGTCATTCGTCAGTACGGCAACCAGTTGCGGAAATACAAGGATGCCCTGGGCCGCCTGGTCTCTTATGAAATGGGCAAAAGCCTTCAGGAAGGCTGGGGAGAGGTCCAGGAAATGATCGACATCTGTGATTTCGCAGTTGGTTTGTCCCGTCAGTTATACGGCCTGACGATGCATTCTGAGCGTCCCAATCATCGCATGTACGAACAGTGGCACCCAATGGGAGTGGTCGGTATCATCTCGGCATTTAATTTTCCGGTGGCCGTTTGGTCGTGGAATGCCATGATCGCTCTGGCCTGTGGAGACGTATGCATCTGGAAACCTTCCGAAAAAACACCGCTTTGTTCGGTCGCTTGCCAGAACTTATTACTGGATGTTTTAAAAGAAAACAATGTACCGGAAGGGGTTTCAAGCATAATCAACGGCGACTACAAGGTAGGAGAGATGCTCACGCAGGATAAGAGAGTGCCGCTTATTTCAGCTACCGGAAGCATCCGGATGGGTAAAATAGTCGGTACAGCCGTGGCTTCCCGCCTGGGTAGATCCATTTTGGAACTCGGAGGCAATAATGCCATTATTGTTACCCCCAGCGCCGACCTTAAAATTGTGCTCACCGGCGCTGTTTTTGGTGCCGTTGGTACGGCCGGACAGCGTTGTACCTCTACCCGCCGGCTCATAATTCACGAAAGTATTTTTGACGAAGTCAAATCCAAACTGGCCAATGCCTATCCACAGCTGAGAATTGGCGATCCGCTGGACCAAAACAACCATGTCGGCCCACTGATCGACAAAGATGCCGTGAACAATTACCTTAATGCGCTGGAAGAAATAAAAAAACAAGGCGGAAGCTTTGTCGTTGAAGGAGGCGTTTTGGAAGGTGCCGGATATGAGAGCGGCTGCTACGTCAAACCTTGCATTGCGGAAGTCCAAAATGACTGGCCGATCGTTCAGGAAGAAACTTTTGCGCCTATTCTGTACCTTATCAAGTACAGCCATATTGAGGAAGCGATTGCTTACCAGAATGGTGTTCCGCAGGGGCTCTCTTCAGCCATCATGACCAATGACCTGAGAGAATCGGAATTATTCCTGTCAACGAGAGGCTCGGATTGTGGTATTGCCAATGTTAACATCGGTACCAGCGGAGCTGAGATCGGTGGGGCCTTCGGTGGAGAAAAAGAAACAGGAGGTGGCCGCGAAAGTGGTTCCGATTCCTGGAAGGCTTATATGCGCAGACAGACGAATACGATAAACTATAGTCCGGAATTGCCGCTGGCTCAGGGAATTAAATTTGATTTTTAAAAAAAAAGCTGGGGCGGCGGCCCCAGCTTTTTTTTAGATGATCAAGGGTTTTATTATAATGTCAACCCTCCTATTTTTTCGTTTACCCTCCCAGGTAGCATTATCATAAATCGGGTTCAGCTCTCCGAAATCTTCAATGGAAATAACATCCCGGGGAATGCCTTTCTGGATCAGCCTGATTAAAGCCGCTTCCGAGCGATATCTTGACAGCATTTGGTTGTATTCGTAAGATCCAATATTGTCGGTATGTCCATGGATGGAAATGAGTTGGTTCTCCAGGTTATCGATCCCATCCAGCCACTTAAACAACTCGCTCTCCTGCTGAGCATCGATGTAGTAACTACCTCCGCCAAAATATATGCTGAAAATATGGTAATTGGGTCCTTCGTTTAGATCTCCTTCTTGAGAAATGGCGAGTATTGGCAATAAAAGAAAGGCAAGCAGCAATTGGATCTTTGGTCTCATAACGAATGGTGTTTTAGTCCTGTGTGATGTGATGGGTGTTTCTTTAGAAGTTCTTTTATAGGGGAACGATGTTTTCCCTATAAAAAACGATAAAAGAATTATTAACACTTACCTAGTAAAGACAAAATAAAGTTACAGGAGGTTTCGCAAAATCCAATAGAAAAAATGTTAAAGTATCAAAATGCGAAATGCGATAAATTGAGAAGCCAGACCTACCAAATATCCACCATAAAGATCTTGCTGATTATGTGCACCTAATAAAAGCCGGCAGGTGCCCACAATGCCGGCCACTAAAATCACAAAAAGTAAAACGGCTAACAAGCTGATCTCAAAAGTACCCAGAATGGTGGAATGGACCACAAAAGTGGTGTAATTCTGATACTGAAACATGGTGAGGAGGACCGTCCCAATTAAGCCGCCCATCCCTACAGTATGGGTACTGATCTTTGAAAAGATATTAATCAAAAAGGCCAAAAACAAAGCAATCGTGGCCCCTAATAGAAAGCTGACAAAGAGGCGGGGCATTTGAGAGTCTCCCAGGAAGTTTCGAAAGGTCCACAGATAAAATACACCCGCGATGATGTAAGGCCCGATCCGCTCTTCTTTTGTCTTCAACTCGATCGATTTAACCAAGTCCAGCAATCGGAGCATCACTACCGAAAAAGCCGGAATGAAGAAAGTGAACATAAAAAGCTGAATGAGCAAAAGCTTGCTGAATTGATCACCAATGCTGCTCACACTGAAAGCATAAGGATTGACCAACATCAGTATGATCAACATATAGGTCGGAACCATCAATGGATGAAAAACAAATGAAATAACCTGCGCAATCGATCTGCCCATAAAACTATTTTTCTGCAAAGTTAAACTATAATTAACAAAAACACAGTGCCTGTGTTTTTGTTAATTAATCTAAGTTGCGATACACGCACCTTAGATTTACAAATTAGGGATAAAATTGGACGCCGCCCGGGGCGGCGTCCAATTTTATCCCTAAACAGGGGCTTGCGTCCGTGGCCGCAAGCGAACAGATAATTAAATTTGTCCTATGGTTTGCCGCCGGATGGCGGCCAAGCATATGTAATTAAATATTTCTTTTTTATTTTACGCCTATGGATGTACAGGCATTTTTGGACCAGATTATTTTCACGCTTTGGAACGACCGGGAAGTAACTACCGGCCACCTGATAGGATTTGGTTTAATAGTTCTGGTGTTATTCGCGCTTCAAAGAATCACTGTTCGAAGACTATTGCCTTTCCTTTTTAGGGATAAGGACCTCGATCGCTCTTTAAAGCGAAAAATACGCCGCCTCACTAACTATGTTTTTCTTTTTGGTGGACTAACTATAGGGATCAAACTTTTAAACGCAGATTACAATCTCATTGATCGGGAGAACGTCAACTTTTATGTTTCTTATCTCCTGGGCAGTGTTCTTATCTGGCAATTAGCCCGCCTGGTCGACACTCTGCTCTCGAAGCTTTTAATTCCATTTTTGGTCAGGAAAAATGCCAAAGAAGCCGAACCGACCACACTTACTGCACAGATGCCGGTAAGAGATCGCAATTTGCAGTATATCGTCTACGCACTGGCGGCTTTGTTATTCGTAATCATATTTGGGTTGAACAGAACAGTCGGAACTGTTGGCTTGAATGATGATCAGCAGCTTACGATCCGGGTTTCCAATATCATCTGGGCGGTCCTGATTTTTTTGATCGCCCGATTCCTGTATTGGATGATCGTCAACATTTTCCTGGATTCTTTATATCGAAATAAAAAAATGAATATTG
>JAUIKE010000212.1 GCA_030430845.1 Bacteroidia bacterium
ATTTCCTAATTATAAGAGCTTTAGTCAATTTTTTGTACCACATTTTGTACCAACCTTATAACTAATTGATTTACAGAAGGGAATACTTTCCTGGCGGGATCACATTAAAAAAACACCCCTTATCAAAGCCTTTGATAAGGGGTGTTTTTTTCAACTTAGTTTTGATCAAAAAGGAGTTTCATGCAGCAGTTCTGATTTTATGTTCTCTATCAGCTGCATAAGCAAGGCATGCCAGAATTTGGTTTTCCTCGAGTTCTGGAAAATCTAAAAGAATATCTTCCTTGGACATTCCGTTAGCTAGCCAATTGAGGACATCAAAAACAGTTATCCTCGTATTTTTGATACTTGGTTTTCCAAATCGGATTTGTGGGTTAATAATAATACTTTTTAGACCATTTATCAACCGTAAATAGCAAACAAAAAATTCCACTGTTTCAGACAACTGCTAAGAAAATTTTCACGCAGCCGTTTTTATTTCTTACCCAAAAACCCACTTTTTTCCAAAAACAATTCCGGCTTATCTATCCCCAAAATATCCTCCACTGCCTGCTTTTTATCCTTTGCTCTTTTGTAATAAGCATCGCAAATTTTATAGCCCATCGTATACCCTAAAAGAATGGGAGTCTCGCTTTGATTAATAGACTCCCAAAGCCAATAGGTGCTGTCCTGTTTGTCAAGGTCGGCTTTGAAGCGTTTACGAAGGGATTTTAGGTGTTTATTGACATACTTGAGTCGATCGTAATCTTTCGTGTTTTTTCGTACTAATTTATAGGCGACCCACTCGGCCCCTCCTTCCCGGAGAATCAGGTCCAGCATATTGTTTTCCTTCGTATAGGTTTGGGAATATTGCTGAAAGCCCAGCGTCCGGGCCTGCTGAAAATGAGTAAGCTCGTGAATCATAGTCGTCAACCTTCGATCCTGATGATGGTCTTTGTTGATGTTGCGGACAATGCTTACGAGCTGCCCTACTCGAGAGGCCTGAGCAATGCCCCGGTTGGCGCCGACCAATAAGTAGGTAGGTGGGAACATGGCCGAGGGAATGACTTTTTTATAATCCTCCAGGATGGCCAGGTATTTCTGCGTGAAAGACTCTTTAGCTGCCAAAAATGAGGGAATACTATTATACTCTTCCGGACTTTCTGTAATAGCTTTCTGTAGCATTTCGGCAGTTAGGCCATGACGGTTGATGTACTCTTTTAATCCAGCCGATCCCCGCTCAAAATAATATTCCTGCAATATGGATACCGTATCAACTCCTGGTCTCAATTGCTTATAAGCCTCCAAAAAATGCTCGATATCGGTGTACACCAAGGTCGCTTTTGAGGGATCAGTGGGATAATTGGGTTGGCCATACAGGTTTAAACTAAGGATCGTGATGAAAATAGAAAAAAGTACCTTGCTCATGAGGATACGTGTTTGGATCATTTTTGAAATAAACATTGTTTTTGTTTGTGGTCAAATATGCTGGTGGAGCACAAACAAAACCAGCTTCAGCCGCAGTTTGGGGTGGTTGTCAGCTACTTTGTGGTGAATGAAGGGGGGCGGCTATAATTTGATGCAAGCGATTTTGGTATGATCTGGAAATAGGGATTTCCATTTTTTCGTTTTGATGAGATAAAATCAAGGCTCTTTTACTCTTTTGTTGATCCAGGTAATTTAAGTTGACCATATAGGATCGGTGCACGCGCTGAAATTGAGGATGATTGACCAATTGGTGACTCAAGGACGTTAAAGTGGCTCGCAGGGTCGTTTTCCTAAGCGATGGGTCTTCTTCGGAAATGAATAGGATATCGACATAATTATCATCGGCCTTGAAGTACAGGATCTTTTCCAACTTGATGGCAATGGCATCTTTGCCTCCCCCTTTTAAGGTAAAAGCGGTCACCGCTTCTTCCTTTGGACTGACCATCAAATGGAAATATTTATATTTTCCGTACAACATAAAGGGAATATAGAAAAGGAAAAACAGCAAAAAGCCGGCTACCCACAATTCAAGGTATTCATAAAGATCAATACACAACCAATGGCAATTGAATCCTCGGAGCAACAGGAAGGCATGGATATGAAAAATGATTTTTAACAACCAAAGGAAGAGGTCTAAACGTACGTTCTCTTCCGTATGGAAGTCAAAGAACCTTTTGGCAACGGCATCTACCGAATAATTAACCAATATCCACACAGCGCCGTACTGAGACAGGTGCAAAACCAGATAAAGATATTGGCTAAAATTGTGGTCATAAATGCCAAAAGGAAGGGTTAGGCTTAAGAAAAACCAGGAGAACAGTCCGGAGCCAATGATAAACCAATGACGTTTATTCTGGTGATGATAAATCCAGTGAAAATAGTGGTGATGCTTGGTGATCATACTTTCAGCGCAAATTTTATGGTTGAGTATGGGGTATATAGCGGATGAGACATCAAGAACCGCCTTGAGGGTTACGAAGAAGCTCAAAGATTGGACGAAGGGGTGAAATGGGTCGAGGAAATTAAAGATTCAACCAATACGTCAGCTTAAAAACAAGTGCTCGATTTTTGCTAAACAGATCTTGTGGCAGATAATTTTCAGTATAAACAATAAACAGATCAGAAGCCGGCTGGTAACGCCATTGAAAACGGGCATTTAAGTTGATATTGTCCAAAACATTGTTGTACTGAACATAGGTCGTTAAAAAGATCTTGTCCGTAAAGGTCAGGTCAATACGGGGACCAATTAGAAATAATTGTTCCTGACCAAAATTTTCCGGAAGTCGCAAATCGTTGAAGTCGAAGCGCAGGGCAATATTACCATAAGGTTGGTAGCGATAGGTAAGCTCCCCACTCAAGTTGAAATTTTTCCCATTGTAAAAACCACCAAAACTGCTGCTGATTCTATAGAAAAAGGCCTTTCTTGGATTGCTCTTGTATTCAAATGAAATGGCGTTCCAATTATATTCCTCTCCTTCAAGAAAACCAGTGTATTGGTCTGGATCTAATAAGTTGAAACTATTGGTGAGCCTTTGGTAGACGTAGTTATAATTAAACTGTAGGGACGAAGCATTATTGAATTCAAACTGGTAGCCAAGGCTATAGCTCCGGTCTGCAAGGGTGCCTCCCGGGATATAGATATGTTCGAGATTAAAGCTTGGCCCCATACGAATGATGGCTTCCTTTTCCGGGTAAATTTGATAGTTTAGGTTGCTAAAGAAAGTATACTGGCCAGGATATACCTGTGCACTGGGTACAAAACCTGCTTCCGCATTGAAAAATTCGTTGATAAAGGAAAATCCGGAAAAAACACTAAATGTGCGCGTTGAATAACTGCCAAATAACAATCCGGAAAGATTTTCCCGATTGTTAAAGTCATCGAAAGATTTACTGATAAAGGAACTGTGATACCAGCGTGTGTCTTTACTCGATGTTTCAAGATCTACGCTGAGAACTCGATTATAGGTGTTCGGCCTTAATTCCGTACGATCTCCGACTTGTATTTTACGAAAAACATTTTCGCTGAAGAATTTAGTGGTATCACTCGGTTCTACCCCGTAACTTTGTTTGTTAACGAAGCTAAATGTAATGTTGGACTGCGCCCAAAAATTTCTTTGAAGCGCCGCAACGGTATAGTTTTGAGCAGGTAATCCAATAGACAGGTCCTCTTTAGTTTGCATATTTAAAACACTTACCCGCCATTTTTCACTAAGCGAACCACTAAGCCGGGCGCCATAGGAAATGGGGACCTGTTGAAATAAGCCCGAAGAATCGCGTGCCAGACCAATTCGCCGGGAAAAAAAAGGGCGTGCACCGGGATAACCCGCTAGGTCGAATAAATCACTGTTTTCCAAAAAAAACTGGCGCCTTTCCGGAAACTGAAATTCGAAACGAGTCAGGTTAATGATTTGATCATCGACTTCCACCTGTGAAAAATCCGGATTAACCGTGAGGTCCAGGTTTAAAGAGGGGGTGACCGCTATTTTAGCATCAAAGCCGGCCTGGAAATCAGAATTTTGATCAATTGGGTCCACTTCTCTATTGGCAGAAGTATTAGCCGTGATATAGGGAATAAAGGAGATATTGGTTTTTGCAGGAGGGATAGGGTCATCCCAAACCAATTGCCCCCCATAGGGAAAAGAGGCCGTGGTAAATTGAATGGGGGTATGGATCCAGCTAGTCTTTCGGTTCCTTTTTAATTCCCAACGATCCATAGAGATATTCCATTCCCGGATGTTACTTTTATATCGGAAACTTTTAAATGGGATCGCCATTTCGGCAATCCATTTATCAGGATAACGCACCACTTTGGAATACCATTTATTATCCCAAAAAGTACTGTAGGAATCATCATTACTGCCTCCGGTAGTCACCGTCCCTTCCATTTGAATACCTGCAGGGGTGATGACAAAGAAAAAGCCATTCAATTTATCGTTATAAGGGCCCAGGGCAAAGCCGACATTATCATTTCGATCGTATTCAAAATCTCGCCGAAGTGAGTTGACAATGTCGGGGGTTTCATCGTCATAACAAACAAAGGATGCATAGAAATACTCGTCGTCAAAAGTAAACCGGGCTTCCGTTTGAAAAGGAGCTCTCAAGGTATCTACGGGATAGTTCGTGTACCAATCATCCGCAACATCGGCCGTCTGCCAATCGGATTCATCCAACTTTCCATCCAATGTTATGGCACCTATGGCCTTTTTGATATGTAATTCCGTACCAGGTTGGTTTTGACTATGTCCATCATTCAACGCCCAGGAAAGGACAAAAAACAGGATGGTGATTGAGCGAGCGTTTGCTATCATTTTAATTTGGTTTCGAGAGATAAAATGGTAAAGGGAGGGCCAAAATAAGGAAGAATTTCTACAGCGCCTACAGTTGATCTGACATTTCTTCGGAGATTCCCACCACACCTTTGGAAGCTCAAACCTATTCTTTGGAAGGAACCATTATTCTTGCCCATTAAATTCCTGCACCTTTGAGTTGTTAGTTTATTTAAGGTGTTTAAAGTCAGGTTGTTATGACACCTCCCTAAATGCTGAATAAACTGATTTAAACCTGGAAATAACACGAACTAAGATTTAGTAACCCTTAAAATTTAAAAAAATGAGAATCCTATTCTTTTCGATTATTATGCTATTGAGCAATGTCCTGACCAACGGTCTTCAGGCCCAGAAAAGTAAGCTTGAAAAATATATTAAAATGTATGAAGCCACTTGGGATAAAATCATCAATGAGCGGCAAATAGAGGAGATCAACAATAAAAATTTTGATCCAAATGTCGTAATGATTTCAAATCCGGAAAATGTCGTAGGTATTGAAGCCTTCAAAGCCTACTATCAGAATTATCTGATGGGCTTTTCAGACATTACTTTTACCATCTCCGATATCTTTGGGCAAGGCGATAAAATGGTTAAACATTGGAATTTTAAGGGCAAGCATACAGGAGATTTCTTTGGAATTCCTGCCACTGGAAAGTCAGTGGACGTAGAGGGGGTGACGCTCATAAAAATGAAAAATGGGAGAATTGCGGAGGAACAGGACTTTATGGATAATATGGTCATTTTTGGGCAACTGGGCCTGATTTCCGACCCCAATAATCTGAGCATTATTGAAAACCTGTACAAGGCTTTTGCTACCGGAGATATTCCCGCTGTACTGGGGGCCATGGATGAAAACATCGTCTGGAACGAGGCAGAAGGAAATAAATACGCAGATGGAAACCCTTATATCGGACCCAATGCAGTGCTCGAAGGTGTCTTTGCCCGCCTGGGTGCAGAGCACGAATACTTTAAAGTGAAGAATATCCAGCTTCACGAAATGTCCAATAATAAAGTCCTCGCTACTGTCCGATACGATGCTAAATGGAAGGGCGGGAAAAGCTATGATGCCCAAGCCGCACATTTTTGGACACTCCAGGATGGGAAAATCGTTGCTTTTCAGCAGTATGTGAATACAAAGTTGTTGGCAGAGACAGAGGAGTAAATTTTTAGAACAATTGGGCGTTGGAACAGATGATCCTAAAGCACAGGTGCAAATCTCTAAAGGGGATGTTTATATCGAAGATATTAATAGTGGGATCATTATGCGATCTCCCAATGGTAGTTGCTGGAGAATAACAATAGATAATAATGGGGCAATGGTGCCTACTAGCACAACATGTCCGAATTGAATACTATCACTTTTCACAGTAGTCCCTTACAATATTTTCCCACTCTAATGCTCTTATTATCTTTATTCCTATTTTCGATACTATGATCGCTACAACTAAGTAAGGCAATAGACAAGGCAAGGAAGAAGAAGCTTTTTTTCATAATTCTATGAGAAGTTTTTAGATCAAACAGGAGTTTCATGTAGCTGTTCTGATTTTTTTATCAACTGAATAGGCAAGGCCGAATTTGTTTTTACTAATTGGATTTGTAGGGCGTCAGGTATTTATTCAATGTGCATTTCCATAGCAGGACCACTATTTTTAGATCATTTAAACTAAACTATTAGCCCAATTCTTTAAAATTAGCTATCTTTTCCTTATCCCTATTAGAAATTGCACGGCACAGTTTTTACAGAAACGGACCAACCCCATGTGGTGTTTTGTATTAATGCAAAAATCAGGAAAGTGAAAAAAATTAACCTCCTCTTACTAGCCATGGTGCTCAGTTTTTTTGCTCATCATTCCTTTTCGCAAAAAAAGGATTACATACTCACCGACAGTATTTTAATATTAGGTATTGATATTCTTGAAAATTTTCAAACGCCCCATCCTCCATTCGTTCGCTTTATGAAGAAGGGGGAAGAGGTAAGGTATACCGTCGAAGAAGTCCAGGAATACGGTTTGGCGGATGGCACCTTGAATTTACTCTTAGAAACTTCACTGGTAGCCTCATCGATTTGACATCTACAGTCGAAAAAGTAAAACCCGTTAATTATATAAATTTTAGAACACATGAAATTCCCTTATCATTTGTTCATTTTCTTTTTGGTGATTAACCTTTCATGCTCCAGAGATGAAAATGAAATACCCACAGCGGATTTTGAAAAACGAACTTACTCTATTGACTCTTTTGTACTTAGTGATTTAGGCGACACCATTCCTGTTAATCAGAAATTGCCTATTAAGGGAAAAAGAAATGAACCGAACAACTTGTATAAAGCTGTGAAAGTCCCGGTTATCAGAACGCCTATAACAGAACCTGCTCATGACAATATTAAGCTTGCAGGTAAGTCCATAGTTAACTACTTAGAAGAGGAATCATCTCCTATTGTTCCGGGAGAAAATGGAGTCCCTTTACCTGAAAAAATAATCGCTAAACCAATAAAAACATCTTCTTCTTTTCCCAAACACGTTTCTGCTCAGCTTCCTAGTATTAAGAACAATGCTGCCTGCGATATTCAAAATTTGGATATGGAACAAGGTTTGCTTTCAAATTATGTCAATTCTGTTTACGAGGACAGCAAAGGTGTTATTTGGTTTGGCCAGTCTCATGGAGGCGTAAGTTCTTACGACGGGCATTATTTTAGGCATTTTTCCACTGATCAAGGCTTAAGTGATGGAAATGTAGAAGTTATTTATGAGGATCAAAAAGGCGGTATGTGGTTTGGTACCTATGAAGGTCTTTCTCATTTTGATGGACATTCTTTTACACAATATTTAAAAACCGAAAATCTCAGAGGTAAGTATGTAAGATGTATAGCGGAAGATAAAAATGGAATTTTTTGGATTGGTACAGATTTTGGCCTTATTCGTTTCGCTTGGGATCATTATCTAATCTATACTGCTGAACAAGGATTACCAAACAATGCCATTAAGTCATTAACAACCGATCAGGAAGGGAATTTATGGATAGGCACTTATAGTGGAGTCGCTTGCTTCAATGGCCAAGGATTTATTACCTATACCGAAAAAAATGGATTGAGTGGAAATAATGTTCTTTCTCTATTCAATGATCATGAAGGAAATATTTGGTTAGGTACCACAAATGGAGTAAACAAATTTGACGGTGAAAAATTTACGATTTACAATTCGGCACAGGGCCTGAGTGATGACAGAATAACTTCCATTTTAGAAGGCAGCAATGGTGATTTATGGTTGGGTACTTATGGAGGTGGAGTTAATCACTTTGACGGTGAAAAATTCACGATTTACGCTAAATCAACAGGGCTTGGAGAAAACCAAATAGAGGATATTCTGGAGGATCGTCAAGGAAATTTATGGTTTGGAACATATGGAGGTGGAGTGAGTCGACTAAAGCTTAATAGTTTTGTTCATTTTCCGGTAAGGAGCCTGAATGTTTGGGGAATATTTGAGGACCATAAAGGTAATATTTGGTTTGGTTCAACAACAGATGGCGTTACTTGCTATGATGGTACAAATTTTACTTATTTTACTTCTAAGGAGGGGTTGATAGGGGATGTTATCCTTTCTATGGAAGAAGATAGCAAAGGTAATATTTGGTTCGGAACCTACGATAGCGGGGTCAATCGGTTTGATGGCCAAAATTTCACCCAATTTACTACCGAGCATGGTTTAAGCAGCAATTTTATAAAAACTATCATTGAAGATCAACAAGGCAATATATGGTTTGCAACCGGTACCAATGGGGTAAGCTGCTTTGATGGGGAGAGCTTTACTCAATTTACAATGAACGAGGGACTGATCAGTAATGATATTGCGGCCGTACATGAAGATGAACAAGGTAATATTTGGTTTTTAAGTTCTCAGGGACACTTATCTCGGTACGAATCGGACTCCTCCTTATATAGTGGAAGCATTACACACTACAATCTTCCAATTGTTACTCTTTCCGATTATGTATGCGATATCATTAACGGGTCCCAGAATGACTTTTGGATTCCCACAGCTGGCGGTGGTGTTTTTCAATTACAGGGTCAAAACTGGAATCAGTATAAGTCTAAAGACGGACTCACTGATAACTATGTTTTTTCTATTGAAAAAGATAGTAAGGATAATATTTGGCTGGGCACATTAAAAGGAATCACTTTGATGAAGAAAAAACTAGAGCAAGGATTCAGTCAAGATTTTTTTTCAAACAGTTATCAAATCGTAAAATTCGAAAAACCAGATGGATTAACGATATCAGATTTTAATCAGGAAAGCGCCTGTTTTGATACACAACAACGTATGTGGTGGGGGACAATTAAAGGAGTTACGATGCTAGATCTTGAAAATTTTAGATTACCAACGAAGCCGCCTTCTTCTCCACAACTCATAAGCATAGAGGTTAGTCAGAATCATGTTGACTTCCGTAATTTAGTTGATTCTTCTTATCGAAGATCTGTGGCTAGCGGGCAAGCTCTCTTTCAGTCTTTTGATTCTGTGAAGGCCTTTCATAATTATCCAGAAGGATTAATTTTGCCCCATTACTTGGATCACCTGAGCTTCTATTTCAGTTCTACCGAATTTTCTTCCCCTCATAAAATCAAGTATCAATATCAATTGGTTGGAGCAGACAAAAACTGGAGTGAGCCAAGTTTTGAGTCGAAGGCGGAGTATCGAAATTTAGGAGCAGGTCAGTATACCTTTAAGGTAAGAGCGAAAGGGGAGGCTCAGCAGTGGAGTGAAACTTTTCACTACTCTTTTAGAATATCTCCTCCCTGGTGGAGTACTGTACCTGCTTTTGCCGTTTATTTTCTGCTTTTTGCAGGGCTTATTTGGTCGATAATTAATTGGAGATTGTATTACATTCGCTTGCACTATGAACGTGAAATGGCCCTAGCTGCTGAAAAGTCAGCCAACGAAGCCAACGAAGCAAAGTCTACCTTTTTGTCGACTGTTTCTCATGAATTACGTACACCTTTAACCTCAATCATAGGCTTTACGAAGCTTAATAAGCGGAACCTAGAAAAAAAGATTATTCCTGATCTAAAAGACGAGTCTACAAAAAGCAAAAAGGCTGCTCTGAAAGTAGCCAATAACTTGCAGGTAGTAGAGTCTGAAGGCTTGCGTCTATTGGCGCTTATTAATGAGCTGCTCGATCTTGCTAAGATTGAGTCCGGTAAAATGGATTGGAAGATGGAAGCTCTTAAACCAGAGGATCTTATAAAGCGTGCGACCATTTCTACATCAGCTTTGTTTGAACAAAAAACTGACTTGAAGTTGATAAAAGATATACCTGAAAATTTACCGTTCATCAATGCCGATCATGACCGGCTGCTTCAGGTAATCATTAACCTGATCTCTAATGCAGTAAAATTTTCCGATAAGGGCTATGTTAAAATTGGAGTAACTCCTAACCCTAATACCCTAAACTCTGAACTCCTGTTTTTTGTGGAAGATACTGGCTCAGGAATCCCCCCAACTCATATAGACAAAGTCTTCGAGCGATTCAAACAAGTTGACGAGAATCAAAAAGACAAACCCAAAGGAACTGGTCTTGGTTTACCTATCTGCAAAGAAATTGTAGAGCATCACAAAGGTGAAATTTGGGTAGAAAGTGTGGTAGATAAGGGGAGTACTTTTTATTTTACTATTCCAATTAAATCTGTTTAGGGTAATATAGTTATTTTAGGGTGAAGAGCATCATATTTTTGTAATATATGGTGTACAAGTCTCATATCTAATTGATTTTATGGTAATTCATTACTCCTCCCGCAGTTGCGTACATTGTGTAAGGTACACTGAGTATTAATGAAACCCTTCTCGTCCATAAAACCAGCTAAAATATGAAGGCATTCCTTTTTTTCCACTTGATCTTTTTAGGACTTTCCTTAAGTGCATGGTCACAACCCTATGGTGGTACCATTTTTGTCGATCCGGACATCATTGTACCAACAGATTCTTCAGCCTTCCTGCAAACGACTTATGCCGGAAGAGGGGAAAGAACAGTTTTTGACCGAAGAATCGATAACTGGACCACCATTAATGCATTTTTGTTCAATGTCGTGTGGAATGACGGTCTAAGTTCGGTGGCGGTCGTCAACCCGGAATTTCAAACGGTGGAAGCGGCCCAGTTGGAGGCGGACAAATACGGACGGGCCATTGGTCAATTGCCAACTTGCCTGCGCACGGATGTTGATGAAATTTGGATCCACAAAGGAGTCAATCTCTTTGGCGGAGGTAACCGATCCATTTTAATCCATACCGGACAATCCAGGCTTTATGAAAATGACGGGATTTTGGAGGAGACCTTGGTGCATGAGGCCTCCCATACTTCACTGGATGCGACCCATGCCCTGGCTGCCGGATGGACCCATGCACAACAACAGGATCCAAATTTTATTTCTACCTATGCCCGGGATTTTCCTCAAAGAGAAGATATTGCAGAAAGTTTTTTGCTGTGGATAGCCGTTCGTTTTCGCAAGGATAGAATTTCTAAAGATGACTTTAATAAAATTACCACTGCCATTCCTAATAGATTGAGCTATTTTGATGAAATGGAATGTGATATGTTCCCAATAAAAATTCAAGATATAACTTCCTTAAAAGACCTCGCGGGGAAGGAGCAGTCGGCAATTTTTTATCCTAATCCGACTTCCGATATGGTTTACCTAATGCAGAATATTCAAAAAAATACAGTTGTAAACATTTACAATTCTCTGGGAGTGCTGGTTGCAATACAGCCACTGAATAATAAAACACAGGGTATTAATTTATCCAAT
Organism: Bacteroidia bacterium; assembly: GCA_030430845.1. Taxonomy (GTDB): domain Bacteria; phylum Bacteroidota; class Bacteroidia; order Chitinophagales; family Saprospiraceae; genus JANQPA01. Next base: position 11,584 of record JAUIKE010000212.1, read on the forward strand.
TTGCCGGATGGGTTATATGTGTTGGCTTTGCTTAGTAATGGAAAAATTTTGTCTCAGAAAATAATTAAAAAATGAATTTTTAAAGTAGGGGGCGTTGTTTTTCAAAGGTCGAATAAGATGAAGAGCAAAAAGTTTTTAGGCCCAATCAGCTTTTGGCAAATTTGGACATATCACACAAATGCTGCCAGACCTAGCGCTCCAAATGCGGCCAGCCGCATCGCAGCAAATGCTGCCACCGGAGGCGGGTAAGATTTCAAGGTTAAAAATAAGATTTTAATGTTTTCTGGCAGCACGTTTGCGCCAGGAATCTCCTTTCAGTTCGATTCGATGTGCTTTGTGGACGAGTCGGTCGAGGATGGCGTCCGCCACGGCACTGTCGCCAATACATTGGTACCACTCGGCAACCGGAAGCTGAGAAGCGACGATGGTAGACCTTTTCAGGTGCCGGTCTTCAATGATTTCCAATAAGATCTGCCGGGCGTTGGCGTCCAATTTTTGCAGACCGAAGTCATCGATAATGAGCAGATCGTGTTTTTCGATTTTAGCGATGAGCTTCAAATAAGATCCATCGGCCATGGCGGCCTTGAGTTTGGCCAGCAGTTTTCTGAGATTGAAGTAGAGCGTTTTGTATCCATGTAAACAAGCCTGATGGCCCAATGCACAACAGATATAGCTTTTCCCTACGCCGGTTGGTCCGGTAATGAGCACATCTTCATGGGCCCGGATAAAAGCCCCGCCGGCCAGATGCAGTACCAAAGTCTTGTCCAGGCCACGAGGGGTTTCCAGATCCAGGCCCGTGAGTGGGACCTCATAGCGCAAGGCGGCATTGCGTCTGAGACGCTCCTGTTTGCGATTTTCCCGGTCCAGCCACTCGGCATCGGCCAGGTGCGCGATAAGTTCCTCACTGGAATAAGAGATGGAGCTTTCCAGGTAGGTTACAAAAGCCTCTTTCATCCCTCGCAGACGCATGGCGTTAAGTTTGTTTAAAGTTGCCTGATGGTTCATAATCGTGTCATTTTAAAGGTTAACTGATTTTTTTTTAGCTGCTTGGGTGTTTTTCACTGATAATAGTCGCTACCTCGGATATTGGGATGCGATTCGTCTAAAGGCAATGCCTCATCGCTCTGGGCGTGGGGCTCATAGGGGAGGCGGTCCAGCCCTTTTTCCAGAATGTTCTTTACGGCCCGGAAGGAATAATTGCCGAAGTAATGGGCCCGACGGCAGGCCGTGTTAATACGCTCTTTATCAAAGATCCGGCTCAGATCCCTGATCCCCATGAAGGCTTTATAGGCCTGTTCCGGGTGAGCCTTGTGCTCAAAGATCTTTTGAAAAAAGCAAGGAATATCCGGGCCTAATTCTTCGGCCTGCTTAAGGAAAAATTCCAGGCTCCATTTTTTCACGAAACGCACATTGGGAGCCAGGTGCTCTTCCTTGGTGGTAAAACCACCGACCTGCTTACTTCGCTGGTGAAGGGCAATACGCTGGCGGCTATGATAAGCATAGACTTCGATATGACGGTGGGTTGCCTGAAGTTGGACGCGCTTGTCGATATATTGATAAGGAACACTGTAATAATGCTTGTCCAGGCCAAACCACACATAGCCATCTTTACGCACACGCACCTCACGATAATACCTGCGCTGGTAACGGTCGCGCGGCAGAGCCCTCAGCAAAGACTGTTCCTGACTTAAGAAAAGTTCTCGACGCGAGTACTCCCGACCTTGGAACAAGTAGTTGTTGTATTTATCCAACTGCGAGCGGATAGCACGATTCAGATCCTCAAGGCTATAGAAGGTCATTTCCTGTAGTGGGCGGAAAATGCGCTGGTAGACCAGTTTTACCGCCCCCTCTACCAAGGCCTTATCCCTGGGCTTCTTACTACGTGTTGGCAGGATTACGCAGTCGTAATGAAGCCCCATGGCTTTGAAGTTGCGGTTCAGTTCCGGCTCGTAATGACTCGCTTTCGTCACTGCCGACTTTAAATTATCCGGCACCACAGCCTGCGTTACCCCGCCGTAAAAGTGAAAGGCTTCCTGCATCACCTCTAGCAGAGCATCCAGTGTTTGGTCTTCGGTCGCCTGGACAAAGGTGTATTGAGAGGCCCCTAAAATGGCGATGAATACCTCGTGCCAGTGCACCTCGCCGCTGACTTTATCCGTCACCGGCAATTTCTTTCCGGTAAAGTCCACAAAGAGTTTTTCGCCGAATTTGTGGTCCTGGCGCATCGTCACCTGACTCCGCTTTAGATAAGCTTTCAGGTGCTTTTTAAATTGAGTGTAGCCATAACCCTCGGGATGGGCCTGACGATAGGACGACCAGACGTTCTGATAGGTGGCTCCGACCTTTTTCAGCTCTTGGGCCAGTTGACCAAATTGATCGGCTAAGACCGCGTAGCGCTCTTGCTCAACCTGACTGCTGCGTTCAAATAATTTGGCCAGTTCTGACGAGGATTGTTTGTAAAGTTGCTCATAAGACTGATCCAGGCTATCTATTAACCGCACATAACGATTAACGGTATTCCGATCGATACCTAACAGATCACCTATACTGCGGTTGCTTGCCCCGCGCATCTTAAGACGGATTAAATGTTTTAGATCCAGCATCTCTATTCGTTTGTTTGCCATGACTTCAGGAGGTTAGTTACCTCCTAAAGTTCCGAATAGAAATCTTACCTTATTGGAACCTGCCGAGTGGCAGCATTTGCTGCGCTATGGCTGGCCGCATTTGGAGCGCTAGGTCTGGCAGCATTTGTGTGATATGTCCAAATTCAAGCAGTGGATCGAAACTTCCCTCATCCGCTTCTCGCAGGGCTTTTAAATAAACTTTTCGATCCTCTCCCTTTCTCAAGGTTTTTCTTCCCCAGGTAAAGGACTGGGAGTTATCCAATGCTTGAAGTAATAGGTCGCCCATTAAGCGGGAGTGCCTGCCGTTCC
>JAUIKE010000213.1 GCA_030430845.1 Bacteroidia bacterium
AGCATAATATTCGTCATTCATTTTCATCAGCGGCCCGATCATGCGCTGAAAAGGGAGTTGAGCAAAAATAAGCGCAAAGCCCAGGTGCTTTTGATAGTTGGTCGAAGAAGGCTTTAGGAAGTACATCCCTACATACATCATGGCATAGGTAAATAAAGGGCCGGCATAGGTAGCAAGGTAAGTTTTTCGAGTGCCTTCACAGGCTGTTTCAAAATAATTGAAAGTTTTGTATCCCCAATCCCCGCAGATCAAATAGCCGGCAAAGTGATGGACCAGTTCATGCAAAGAGGTATACAGCATAATAATGCAGTAAAAGGCAATACAATAGCGAAGGGTGATCTTGAGTCGGAGCATGTCAGGGTGTGTTTACTCCTTTAGACTTTATATAGTATGGCTTTGGTTACAAAATCAATAGTCTCCCCCTTGTAGTCTGTCGCAAAGAGTGTGCTGTTTGTTTTAATTTATCCAATTTACTCCCTTTCTTCAAACGGAACGATCACTCCTTTTTCTACATAATCCTTCAAACCTTTCAACAAAATGGCCCAACAATATGAAGATCTTTTAAAATGATGATTACAAGCCGGCCAGCCGGTATGCCAAAAATGTACCTGCGTACCTCCCTGCATTTCTTCCAGGTCAAAACCAAAAGAAGTCGGCATCCAGTCTTCATCGGCACGAGTCATTTTAACATGGAATGCCCGGCCAGCTTCGCTTTTGGTCACTTTTCCATACCAATCGTATTCCGGGGTAAAATAAAAATTGTATTCCTCACCTACATCCGCTTGTCCACTACTGCGTAATGGCCACCAATTATTAAGCTCCGATGGAGTAGTGATGGCTCTAAATATAGCTTCGCCGGAGGCTTCTATGAAAAGATCATGGTAAATGCTGTGCATGTATTTTAGGTTTTTATAAGTTTAGTTGGAACCTTGGAACCAGTTAACGTCACCAACTAAATATACAAATTGTTTCTATAAAAAACAACAATAAGTTTGTCCAACAAAAAAGGCCGCCTCCATACATCATAAGACAATTGAGACGACCAAAAAATTCCCTCTTACATTTTTATATAATCTAAACAACTGATTTCCTGGCTTGCTAAGAGATGCCATGCAGCTCTAAAATCAAATCCTACTACAAATATAGGGGGGTACCACTGTAAAAAACCAGACAAAATCTTTAAGAAACAGGACATTTTAGGGTCAGCTAACAAAAAAACATGAAAACATATTGTTATAGACTTTGCCTGAGAGTCCTCGCAAATCGAATGAAATCTTCTAATATAATACCCGATGTTTTACAACCAAAGGACTAAAACCTGCCAAATATTAAGCACGATTTTAAACCTTATCAAAACCTCCCTGTTTACCATTCGATTTCAGGTCAAGCAAAATCAACTCAATCGTATTCATAAACAACTGAAAAACAGCCTAAAAAAATTAATCAGTACACAACAAGTATTACTATACTTAGTTTCTCAAAATAGCGCACAATGCCCTTTATAAGCCTGATATCATACCTTTAAATACAAAAAGTATTTCCAACAGATCAAACATGAGCAAGACATCAAAAAGCATCATCGTAATAGGAAGCGGTTTCGGAGGATTATCCGCAGCTATTCGCCTGGCAGCCGCAGGTCATGAGGTCACCATCTACGAAAAGAGAGATAAACCTGGCGGGCGAGCCTACCAATACGAGCAAAACGGCTTTAAATTTGACGGAGGCCCAACAGTCATTACGGCGCCCTATATGTTTAATGAATTGTTTGCCCTGGGAGGAAAAAACAGAGAAGATTATTTTGAACTTTTACCTATTGATCCTTTTTACAAACTGTTCGATGAAAACGGCAGAGGCTACCATTATTATCCGGATGCAGAACGAGCCAAAAAGGAAGTCGCCAAGATTTTCCCAAATGACCTAAGGGGCTTCGAACATTTTCTAAAAAACTCAGTCGAAATCTTCAAAAAATACCACCCGCTCACCGAAAAGCCTTTTCTAAAAGCAAAGGAAATGCTGGACATCATTCCCGATGCCCTCAAAATGGGAACTTATCTGCCAACGTATCAGTATGCTTCCCGATTCGTAAAAGATGAATTCTTGCGAAGAATATGCTCCTTCCACCCTCTCCTGATTGGGGGCAGTCCTTTTGACACGCCCTCCATCTTTAACCTGATCATTCAGTTTGAGAAGCAGTGGGGCATCCATTACGCCCGAGGAGGAACAGGAGCCATTATTCAGGCCCTAAATAAACTGTTCTCAGAATTGGGAGGAAACCTACACTTAAGTACCGAAATAGAGGAAATTTTGATCAAGGACGGCCAGGTGACGGGGGTGCGCTTGCCGGATGGATCGATCCACCGAGCTGATGAAGTAGTATGCAATGCTGATGTCGCTTTTGCCTACAAAAAAATGATTGCCCCCCGGCATCGTCCGCGTAAACTCGATCTATACATCGACAACTTGTCCTACAGCAATTCGCTCGTTGTGATCTATTTTGGCACCAAACGACGGTACCTGGATAGCCCATTGGCGCACCACAATATTATTTTTAATCAAAACTACCGTCAGCTTCTCAGAGATATATTTAAGAGTAAACCCCTTTCCGACGACTTATGCCTTTATCTGCATATGCCGACCTATACCGATTCGAGCATTGCTCCGCAGGGCTGTGAGTCCTTTTATGTCCTTTCTCTGGTACCTCACCTGGATGCCGATATCAATTGGGAAGAAATCGGCCCGGAGTACAATGATCGCATCCTGGGTTTTCTGGAAAAAAATTATTTACCAGATTTAAGAAAGAATATTATCGCCCAACACAGTATTAACCCTGTTCATTTCAGGGATACCCTTAACAGCCACAAAGGAGCCGCTTTTTCCGTAAAGCCTTCCCTCGTTCAGTCAGGCTGGATGCGCCCCCACACTAAATCCTCTTTTTACAAGAACTTATACTTCGTAGGGGCCGGTACCCATCCGGGAGCCGGAGTGCCTGCCGTCATTGCCTCCGGCAAAATTGCAGCCGACATGATCGACCCCGTGGCCGGTAGAACGCCTGCTATTGCCCTGGAGAAAAAAACAAGTGATGTTTTAGGATAGAATTGGAAGCATATGAGTCAAGAAAAGCAGCCATATTATAAAGCTGGATTCCGAACCAATTCGGAAGAACATCAGATAAACGATTTGCCGGTAAGAGGAGAAATTCCCCGCTGGCTCCAAGGACGTTTGATTCGCAATGGCCCGGGCATGGTAGAGGTAGACAAGCCCATGCGCCATTGGTTTGACGGCCTGGCCATGCTTCATCAATTCCATATTTCAGACGGGAAAGTCAGCTACCGAAGTCGATACATCGATTGCGAAGCCTACCGAACAGCCAAAGAAAGTGGTAAAATCACCTATTCCGATTTCGCCACAGACCCTTGCCGTTCTCTTTTCCAAAAAGTCCAGACCGTTTTTGATCCTGCCCCCAAAATAACCGACAGTGCCAAAGTAAATATCGATCAGATTGACGGCAAAGCCTTTGCACTGGGCGAGCCGCTCATGCAGGTAGAATTTGATCCCGAAACCCTGGAGTCTGTAGGGGTTTTTCATTACGGAAAAAAACCAGGTAATCGTATGACTACGGCCCATCCACATCAAGATAATGGACAGGCATACAACCTGGTCGTCCAATACGGGCCGGTGAATTATTACAAAATATACGGGATGGTTGGAGAGGTCAAAGAAGTGGCTTCTATTCCAGTGATGGAGCCGGCCTATCTGCACAGCTTCGGCATGAGTGAGCGCTATTTTATCATAGCAGAATTCCCCCTGGTAGTTCAATCGGTCAAACTATTACTCAGACTCAGACCTTTCATTGAAAACTTCCAGTGGAAAGGCAACAGAGGCACTCGTTTTTTCATCATCGACCGCCAAACGGGAAAACTAAAAGCTACTATTAAAACAGAAGCCTTTTTCAGCTTTCACCATGTCAATGCTTTCGAAAATGGCCATGAGCTCAGCGTCGATCTGGCCGCCTATCCCGACGCCGGCATCATCCATGAATATTACCTGAACCGTCTGGAACAAAAAGATAAGGAATTACCCTTCGGCCGGATGGAGCGCTTTGTATTTGACCTGGATAAAAAGCAGCTGAAGGAAAGAAAAATCCTGTCGGAAGCCTGTATTGAACTTCCGCATATCGATTATGAACAATATCACGGGCAAAGTGCTTATCGATATGTATATGGCTGTGGTATTCATCCTGACAACAGACAAGAATTCTACAATCAGCTGGTCAAAATAGATGTTCAGACGGGACAGCACTTGTACTGGCACGAGCCGGGGCTGTACCCGGGCGAAGGCGTATTCGTCCCCTACCCCGATCGGAAGGCAGAAGATGAGGGCTTGTTGTTAAGTGTGGTATTGGACGTCAACAAAGGACAGTCTTTTTTGTTAGTCCTCGAAGCTCAAACGATGAAGGAAAAAGCCAGGGCTTATCTACCTCATACGATTCTGTTTGGGTATCATGGCGCTTTTTTTAAACAACTTCTATAACAATTGATCGAGAAATGATGGCGAAACTATTTTTTATGCTTTCAACTATTTGGACATTCGGCACCCTTGACACGGAGGTACCGACAGGGGACCTGATCATCGTCGTCCGAGAACTCAAGAGTACGGAAGGGCAGGTCGGGATACTGGTATTCGATAAGAAGGATGGCTTCCCTTCCGAACGACAAAAAGCCGTGCGGGATGTTTTGCTACCTATTGAAAACGGAGTCGTTCAGCATACCTTTTCAGGATTGCCTTTTGGAGAATACGCCGTAGCAGTCATGCACGATGAAAATAAAAACAACGAACTCGACACCAATTTTTTTGGCGTGCCGAAAGAGGGGAACGGCGTTTCGAATAATGTGGTCAATCCACTGGGGCCGCCTAAATTCCAAAAGGCCGTTTTTCCTTTGAACGAAAAGAGCCATGCCATTGAAATAAATATGCGGTATTAATGAAAAGGAAGAATTTTGCATTAGTAAACCAAACATTTATCAACATTCCAAAATGGATCTGTTGTCTCCTGCTCACGACAGGCATGGTAGGAACCATCCAGGCACAGAATGGAGGTGGATATGTAGCAGGTAAAGTCCTGGACGCTGAATCGGGCCGGTCTTTACCCTTCGCCAATTTGCTCCTTTTGGAGATTGGCACAGGAGGCTACTCCGATTCCAGTGGGTACTTTCTGCTTGGACCGCTAAAGGAAGGCAACTATAGCCTGGAAGCTTCTTCTATTGGCCATGAAAAACAAGTTATTGATAAGCTTTTTATAAAAAAAAGAGATACCCTTTTTATTACGATCAATCTTTTTGCCGCCGCCAAAGAGCTCCAATCAGTGGTCGTCCGGGCTGCACCTTTCAAAAAGGTGATGGAAACACCGGTTTCCCTGCGCAATCTGGGCACTACAGAGATCCAGCGCAATCCAGGCAGCGATAACGATATTTCCAAAGTCATCCAAACGTTGCCCGGCGTAACAACCACAGCCTCCTTTAGAAATGACCTCATAATTCGCGGCGGTGCACCCAATGAAAATCGCTTTTTCCTGGATGACATCGAAATACCGGTTATCAATCACCTGGTCACGCAGGGAGCTTCCGGCGGCGCTTTTTCTATTCTAAATGCCAATCAGCTGCGCGAAGTAGATTATTTGAGCGCTTCCTTTCCGGCCAATCGGGGCAATGCCCTGAGCTCGGTTTTTAACTTCACGCTCCAAGAAGGACGCAGAGACCGATTGGGCGTAACCGCTACAGTGGGCGGCACCGAGGTCGGTTTGGCAGTAGAAGGCCCTATCGGTGACAAAGCCAGCTTCCTGTTCTCGGCCCGGCGGTCTTATCGGCAGTATATCTTACAACTACTGGACTTTGCCTTTTTACCCATTTATAATGATGTCACGGCCAAGGTGCATGTTCAGCTGGATGAAAAAAACGAATTGACCCTCCTCGGCATCGGAGCCATCGACGATTTCAGATTGAATCAAAAAGTAGGCAATAACGAAATCCAGCGCTATTTGCTTGAGAACCTTCCTCTCAGTGACCAGTCCAATTATACGGTAGGCGCTGTGTTTAAGCATTATACCGACAAGGGGTACTTCACTTTTGTCGGCAGCCGGAGTGGTTTTAGAAACGGGGCAGAGAAATATTTTCAAAACGACGATTCAGCTGAAGACAATCTACTTTTGCAATACGATTCCCGGGAATTTTCTAATCGCTTAAGGGCGGAGTACACCCTTTTGCAAGATGATCTGAAAATCAATATCGGAACCGGCATTGAAGACCTATCCGGTTCTTATGATGTGTTCAACCGGATTTTTACAATATACGGCCCCCTACAGGCTGATTATGCTTCAAATATTCGCTTCCAGCAATACAGCTTGTTTGGACAAATCAGCAAAAGCTGGCTGGATGAAAAAATAAGCCTCACTTTCGGCTTAAGGGCGGATGCTAACAATTACAATGAGCGGATGAACAATCCGCTGGACCAGGTATCGGGCCGACTGGCCCTGACCTATGCATTGAGCCCCCGCACCTCCCTGACGGCTGGCGTAGCGAATTATTACCAACTGCCACCTATGATGACCCTAAGTTACCGCAACTCTGGTGAGCTGGATAACCGGGAGGTGGCCGAATACCTCAAAAGCTGGCATTATGTGACCGGCTTTAAGTGGGATACTCCTTTTAACAGCCGCTTCAGTGTGGAAGCTTTTTTGAAAACTTATCCGAATTATCTCCTCTCCCTGCGCGACAGTGTAAGTGTAGCCCACCTCGGCGCTGACTTTGGTGTTTTTGGGAACTATCCCGTTGATTTTAGTTCAAAAGGACGGGCTTATGGACTGGAAGTATTTTATCAGCAGCGCATGTTCAAAGGTTTTTACGGCATGCTGTCCTATACTTTGAGTTGGAGTGAATATATGGATAAAACCCAGGTATACATTCCTTCCTCCTGGGATGCCCGCCATATCGTCAACCTGGTGGTCGGCAAACGATTCAACAAAAAATGGGAGGCGGGTATCAACTGGCGGCTGCAATCCGCCCTGCCCTATACCCCCTTCGACGAAGAGCTCTCCTCTCTGCGGCCGGTCTGGGACATCAACAACCAGGGCATACGCGATTACAGCTTGCTCAACACAGAGCGCAATCAATGGAACAGCATCATCGACCTGCGCATCGATCGATACTATCGCTTTGCCGACTGGACCCTTAACGTCTATCTCGACATCGAAAATCTGACCGCCTCAGCCGACAGCCAGCAGGCCCTCATCCTGGACCGCCAAAAGGATGCCGACGGCAATCTGACAGACGAGAATCTGATCGTCAACCCGGATGCGCCTTACGAGCAGCAGCAGTATCGCTTGAAAAGCATAGCTAATGCGCAGGGAGCGCTGATTCCTACTTTTGGAGTGATTATAGAATGGTAAAGAGCTATGGCAGTGGCCGACGGCCACTGCCATAGTTCTTATTATAGATCGGTCATTGAAAAAAACCGAAATGCCTCATTTCGCTGTTGAGCAAAATCCTGGAAATCGATCGCCTTGGAGTGGGTAAAATGAAGTTTACCACCGAAAACGATGCCTTTTCCCTCCTCGGGAATATGGGATGCCCAGATGATGTTTCTCACAGCCCCGCCGAATTCCGTTTCTCCGAATCGGAAGATCAAATAAGACAAATCATCCGGTTCCATCCCGTATACTTTTTTCCCTTTTTCTTTTAAAAGGCTAAACACCTCCATCCAGGGATCTTCATTGGTGGTGTTAATGGCCCAGGCCGACTTGTAATGCGCTCGTAATTCCTGATCTGCTTTTTTGAAAGCCTCCGAGCTTTCAGGAGCGGTCAGATAAGTGTTCATGGTTTCTTGTTGGCCGTCGCTCAGCATTTCGAGTGCGACCCAATCATAAGTGGTTTCCTGGAGCAAGTTTTTTAGCTGATAAAAACGAGCCGAATCGCCATGTACCAGATCGGGGAAAATAAGGATAGCCGGATCAGTCGCTGCGAATTTGGACAGTTGAGCGTCCAGGACCACAGGAGTCTCCTCCAGGTCATTCTGCAGGCGATCATAGATCTCTTTTTCCAGTTCATAATTAGTATTGGGAATCAGGTATTTTTCTTCCAGCTTATTATCTGCCAGAATTTTCTTAAAATTCTCAATATTTTGAGTGAACTCCTGCCAGCTATCCCCCTCAAAAGAGACATGGTCGTGGGGAATTTCAATGTCTCTAACAAAGAGAGAGGTGTGAATAAAAAAGGTAAGTTTGCCTGCCTTTTCAAAATTGAGCACTACCGTATTACTGTCCGAACTAACCAATTCGGCATGATCAGGTACAAAGTCCTTTAAAATTTCCTCTTTTTTCAATTCCTGCAGGGCCTGTATACCAAAAAAATCCGAATACCAAAGTGAAGGTTTACTAATATACTCAACATATGCGGGGTCATAACCATAGCCGTCGGGGTTGATCACTCTCAACACGATGGATTGCAAATTGGCATGATGCTCATACCTTGGAAGGTCGGCATTTGTTTCCTCCTCCTGATCGATCCTGGGTTCTTCCAGGTCGGTACAGGAAAAGGAAAGAACAAGCAGGCATAATAAGCAGATAATATTTTTCATTACAGATGAAATTTTAATTTGGAGATATATTTTTCTATTCCCGGCCATACGAATTACTTAGCGCATATGTCCCTAAAGGCCTGCACCACCCTGTCCAGATCAGGTAGCAGGGTGTACAGATGAGGCGTAATGCGTAGTCCATTAACGCCCTGATAATCGATGGCCATGACGTGAATACCGTAATCGGCCAGAATCTTTTTTTCGAGTTCTCTGACCGGCATTCCTTTGACTACTACATTGGCAATAGCACAGGAGCGGCCTTCTTCGGTAGGTGTTTGAACACTCAGTCCGGGCAGGTCTTTGACCTTTTCTATCCAGTAGTTCTTCAGATAATGGAGCCGGGCAGCGATGCGTTCTGACCCTAGCGACTGGTGAAACTGAAGGGCTGTGGAAATAGAGAGATCACTATGAGCAGGATGGGTGCCGAAATATTCAAACTTGCGAATATCCGTTTCTTTGTAAGCCGTGCATCCGATCAGTGGCCGCACCCTTTGGATCTGGTCTTTTTGAATATACAGCATGCCTGTTCCCAGTGGGGCTCCCAGCCATTTGTGCAGGCTGCTTCCTAAGTAACGGCATTTGAGATCAGCTATCTTAAAGGGTATGTGAGCGAAAGAATGAGCAGCATCCACGATCACTTCTACGCCCCTGGATTCGGCCATTTCACACAATTCCCTGACCGGCAAGATCTGGCCGGTGACGTTGATAAGATGAGTAAGCAGCAGCAACTTTGTATCAGGCGTAATAGCTTCTTCGTATGCCCGGATGATCTCTGCATTACTCATTTTATGCAGGGGCAATTCAAGCTGACGAGCCTTTTGAGAGGAATGCTGTGCCCTTATTTGGATGGCCTCCTTCATACTGAAATAATCCTGAACATTGTACAGCATTTCGCTTCCTTCCGGCAGTTCGAGGCCCAGAATTAGTATGTTAAGCGCCTCGGTAGTATTGCGCAAAATGGCGATCTCTTCCGGAGCAACCCCTGCAAATGCTGCCAATTCTCTCTTCACCCGCCTTCGCTGACCATGCTGGACCTTACGCATATGCCAGGAAGGCGATTCGTTAACTTGCTTCAGATGCTTGATCTGGGCATTTAACACCTCATTTGACATGAGGCTGTAGTATCCATTCTCTAGATTGAGGTATTCGGAAGTTAGCGTATAGGACTTGCTTATTTGATACCAAAAGTCTTCGTTTTTGGCCAAAGCAGCTGCCGAAAGGTGCTTATTTCGGTCCAGCAGTTTAGTCACATCGTTTGCAGGTAGCGTTTCAAAGACAGGCAACAACATAGGCCCGGCCAGCAGGCTCCCGGCATTTTTTATAAATTTTCTTCTGTTATTTTTCATACTGATTCGATTTTTTTAAGAAGTTGAATGGCACGTCCATTCATATGATCAAACCATTGACCATCCAGCGTATAATAAGCTCTCATGGTATTACTGGCCATACAGGCATGTACCGGGAGGATGAACACGACCTCTCCAATTTGAATTTCGTCAAATTGCTGATCCGTTACATTTAAGGTGCCGTGCTCCTGCGACAATTTACTCAGGTAGGCATTCGGTATGGGCGCCGACCAGAAGTTGCCCTCCAGGCGAACCAATTCTCCATATGATCTGCCCTGACTTCCCAGGTCGAGAAAGTCTTTGGAAAAATGGACGCCTCCGCCGTACAAAATGATCTCGTTGCGTTCTTTGTGCTTCGCTACCACCGGGCAGGCCATGGCCAGCGCTATGTCCTTTTTAGCGCAAGAGCCGATCTGGCTTTGCGCCAGGTCATAGAAAACGAAGTTGCCGGGCCGGATCTCGTCTATTTGGTCAAAATCTTCAGCAATGCTGCAACTTGGGGTATCACCGTACGAAATGACCAGGGAAGGATACTTTTTTTGATAAACCTCCCGAAGTTTTCTCAGCCTGGCAATGCTATCCTCGTGAATGGCCAGGATCTCACTTTCAGATCTGGCTTTGTAAGTATGCCCGGCATGAGCCAAAAAACCCATAAAATGAAGCCGATCATTTTGCTCAATCTCTTCCAGGATCTGATTGATACAGGCAGCATCCTCTGCCTGCACGCCGGTGCGATGATAGCCCACATCTATTTTGATAAAAATATTGAGTTCGTGTTGTATTTCCCGACCTAGCTGGCGAGTCACCGCTGGGTCAACTGTGGTCAAATTCAGCTGTATTTGCCCCGCCAATTGGTTGAGCAGGTCGATTTCAGGTAAGTTAATGGGAAAAGCGATGGTCATGTCTTCCCAACCGTCTTCCACAAAATATTCGGCCATCCGCACGGAAGAAACGGTGATGGCCCGGATGCCTTCCTCCCGGAACCATCTGCCCAGCTGCTGCGACTGATGCGTTTTGAAATGTGGGCGTAATTGCAAGCCATGCCGCCGGGCTTTTTCCACCATCCGACGAATATTTCGCCGGGCTTTTTGAGCATCGAGCAGTAAAACAGGCTCTGTAATTTTTATGTTGCTCATTTTATTCTTTTGATATTATCGGTATAATCTGCATCGGGGATGTAAGCATTTCCCAGATGAACTTCTTTAAGGCCGGCCCCTGCCTGAATTTGCAGGCGGTCGTTTCCATTGGCCCAGGTACCAACCGATCTTTGGATCGTTTCTTCGCGCCCATCCTCATATTTTAATTGCACACTGATGGGCACCGGCAGGGCTCCCTTTCTTTCAATGGTCAGTGAATAACCCGCCTCATTTTTTTGAAGATTACGAATGGCCAGGTCCGGAACACCGGCCTGAAAAAACCAGGCTTCCCAGAACCAGTCCAGATTTCGTTCGGACACCTCATTAAAAGTGAAGAAGAAATCATAGGGTGTGGGATGTTTGTAAGCCCAGCGGTCGATATATTCCAGCAGGCATTTTTTAAATAAATCTTCGCCCAGCTCTTCCTGTAGATAGAAATACGCCAGGGCAGGCTTGCTGTAAGAACCGCCGAAGTAACTGTAGGAACTCAAATTGCCGGTCGGCGTGATGATCGGCATATCATTCAAAGTGCCAAAAACGTACTGCGTTAACTCTCGTACATACCGGGTGAGTCGATTGCTGGTGGATTCTACCTTTTTCATATACTCAACAGGCAGCATGGCAGCCCAGCCTTCGTCCATCCAGGCATACCGGCTTTCGTTGGTCAATACATAAAAAGGAAAATATATGTGTGCGATCTCATGGCTGGTCACATCCGCCGTACGACCCCGATTGGGCGCCGTAGGATTGTTACAGATCATGGGAAATTCCATCCCGCCGGAGGTGTTGTCATTCACTCCGTGCACGACGGTCATCACTGGATAAGGATAAGGCTTGCCAGGCAGCTCATGAGAGAAAAAGTCAACAGCAATACGAGCCATCTCGGCTACCTCATGAAAATCCTTGGCAATAGACCGATACACTGCATTGACCTGTATGCGGCGGCCATCACTTAAGGTAATGCCCGTAGCATCCCACAGGTAATGATCTCCGATCGTAAAAGCAAAATCGGGGCTCGGATCGGCCTTAAATTTCCATTGAATGCTTTTTGATTTTTTTGAAAAGGGTGATCGACCTTTTTCTATATCTTCTAGTGTAATTAACTGTTGTACGTCGTCGGAGGCGTGAGCATTCTTTATCTTTTCGGAAAAACCAGGACGGTATACTTCTTCTGGATTCAGTAACTCAGCGCCGGCCCATACGCCAAAAGTGTTGGGGGCTTCTATTGTCACATCAAATGTTGCCAGATCCTGGTAAAACTCTCTGAAGCCCGAATAAGGGTTTTGGTCCCAGCCGAACACATCATCATACACCGCCACTTGCGGATACCAGTAAGCAATAAACCAGGAGGATTCGTCTCCCTTCCCCATCCGCAAATGAAATTTTTCGGGAATGTGTACGGACCAGCTCGTCTCAAAGTCGATCGACTGGCCGGGGAGGATGCCTTCCGGTACCGGGATGTAAAGCAATGCCCCTCTTCTGCGAAAAGCGCCGGGATCTTCCAGGTCCAGGTCTTGCCCGTCCCGCTTGAAGAAGTCGAATTGTATGCCGTCGTGAATGTCTTCAATCCGCGTGGTATAGTCTTTTTGAGTACCTTTCTTGTAAAGGTCCTGATGAATGCGAAAGATCACCTGGGTGAGCGTATCCGGGCTTTCATTATAATATTTGATTTTTGCCTGACCGGATAAAAAGCTGGTTGCAGGGTCCAGTTTCGCATATAGTGTATACGCTGTATGGTTTTGCCAGTATTTTTTACCCGGCTTTCCATCGAGCGAACGAGTGCTGTTCTGATAAGCCGGCCGGAATTCTTTGGCAATATCCAGGCCGGAATATTGTGCCCCCAAAGGAGAAACACCCCCTAAAAGCAGGCTTAGGAAGAGGAAGCGAAAAACAAGCCACTGACTGGTCAAATCTTTTCCGGCACAGAAGAAAAATCTTGCTGTATACTTCCAAATATCCTGTCTGTTATCTGTATTGATGTGCATCACTTATGAATTTTCAAAAATTAGATGTTGATCTATTTAAAAAGGTTTAACAGCCCACCGGTATGCCACAACAGGACCTTATCAGAAGGTCTAAATTTACCTTGTCGGGCGAAATCAATCAGCGCAGCAGCGGCCTTGGCCGTGTAAGTATCCTCCAGCAGAATGCCTTCGTTTTCTGCGAAGGCTTTCTTAGCCAAATTTGAAAGAGCGGTTGGAATCGCATAACCTTCCCCGATATGGGCAGCATCTACGTTCAGGTCAGCTTCGGTCAGTTTGCCGGAGCGCCCTAACTGCCGGAGCATTGGCTCCACCGCCTGCAAGATGTATCCCTTGATCTGGTCTTCACTATCATCAGCACTAACGCCTATGATATTCAGGTGCTTTTGCTGAAAAAGGTGTTGGCCTACTACCAAACCGGCCTGTGTGCCTCCGGAAGAGCACCCATGTAGGAGGTAGTCAAATTGAATGCCCAGCGCCTGTTGCTGCTGAATGATCTCTTCCATTGCCCTTACAAAGCCGAAAGATCCGGTAGCATCCGAGGCACCCAGAGGAATAGGGTACACCCGCTTTCCTTTTTTTTCCAGCTCCCTGCTCAATTCGGCCATTTTAGGGGCTCTGTCTTCCCGGCTTTCCACAAAATGAACGGGAATCCCCATCAACTGATTGATCAGGAAGTTGGCAGCGGCTTTCTTTGGTGGCTTCCCGCTCAGAATCAATTCGCAATCAAAGCCTGCTCGGCGAGCCACCTGGGCGGTGATGCGGGCATGGTTCGACTGTATCCCTCCGAAAGTAAGAATCGTATCAGCCCCCTGTCGGCGAGCTTCAAAAAGGGAATATTCCAGTTTGCGAACTTTATTCCCCCAAACGAGCGGGCCGATGAAGTCATCCCGCTTGATGTATAGCTCCGGCAGTTCCGGCAAAGCTTCCCGAATTCGTTCACACTTTTCGATGGGTGTAAACAAGGGGGCCAGTGGCATCCTCCCGATAGATCGATAAATGGATAGGGCGCTATCTAGTTTTTCCATAAAGGCAAAAAGAAATTTTTAAAAAGATGCAGTTTAATGTCTCCATCTACCTGGCCGTTTTTGCGACTGGTAGAATTGTAGGCGATCAAATAGGCCATATCATGAACCGGATCGAAGTAGAGGTGGGTATTAAATCCATTTTGCCAACCACTGTGCCCGTATATTTTCATGCCCATGATGTCCTCCATAAAAAAGGTGATCGCCTGCCACTCTTTATCCGCTCCGATCACTTCTTCTTCCGCCACCAGCTGCGGTACCAACATTTCTTCCAGCGAAGATCTTTTTAAGATCTGCTCATATCGCTGTTGATCTCCGATGCCCAAAAGAAAGCGCACATATTTGGTCATATCTGCAAAAGAGCTGCTCAAACCGCCGT
>JAUIKE010000214.1 GCA_030430845.1 Bacteroidia bacterium
GCTCAAGGCGCTGTGGATTATGGGCGAGGATGTAGTCCAGACGGAACCCAATAGCCCGGCTGTCAGGGAAGCCTTGTCTAATTTAGATCTTTTCGTACTGCAAGAACTATTTTTATCCGATACTGCCGAATATGCTCATGTAGTATTACCGGCCTCTTCCTTCCTCGAAAAGTCCGGAACCTTTACGAATGGAGAACGCCGGGTACAGCGGGTCAATAAGGCGATAGAGCCCTTGCCGGGCACTAAGCCGGATGGTCAGATCATTGTAGACATCATGAACCGTATGGGCTATGATGAACCCGATTATGATCCGGCCAATATGCTGAAAGAGATTTCCCAATTGGTTCCTTTCTTTAAAGGAATTACATGGGAGCGCCTGGGCAAAAACGGCTTGCAATGGCCGGTAGCAGAGGATGGTACAGATACTCAAATCCTTCACCAAAAAGAGTTTAAGCTGGGCAAAGGACGGCTGAAGTTCGTCGACTTCGTGGAAAGTCGGGAATGGGAAATACATCAGGATGAATATCCTTACATCCTGACTACCAATCGGGAGTTGGAGCACTACAACAGTGGCTCGATGACCCGCAGAACAGATGGCAGCAAGCTACTCGAACAGGACTGGCTGATGATCAACCCGATGGATGCCTCTGAGAAAGGTATCCATGATGGGGATATGGTTAAGCTGAGCTCTGCCAGGGGAGAATGCCATATACGGGCCCGGATTACCAATCAGGTGAAACCCGGAGTTCTGAGCACCACCTTCCATTTCCCGGATATCATGGTGAATAATATCACCAGTGAGGAATTGGATACAGAGGCCGATTGTCCGGAGTACAAAGTGGTGGCAGTAGATGTAAGTAAGTGAAATCAATAAAAAGCGGCCGGAAGGCCGCTTTTTATTGATTTAAATAATCGGTAGTCGTATACTTTTTGTTAACGATGATATCACTCTGGGCCTTGATAACAAACTCACTCAGGCCAATATGCGACTTATTCCCAGGATACCAATCATAGGTGTATCCGAGTTGAGTCCAGGGATATTTATCACCGTTACAGTTATAGTAAGAATCATTTCGCAGGTTCTTGATCCAGGTTTTGTGCTCCTCATCCAATTCGTCGGTGAAGCAAAGACTGCAACTACTGTCGCTTACCTCCTTGTCGGGGCAGGGGCGGAACAAATCCTCGGGCTGGACCCAAAACTCAATGAAATAGTTTTTCTCAACAGTAGGAGGGAGGCCCAGTAATTGCTTGAGGCGAAGGTCTCTATCCTGTAATTCTTTAGGCTTTCGGGACTTGTACCAATTCAGGAGTTCAGGAGCGGCCGTCACCCAGATGGGATAATTACTGGTGTTGTAAGCACCGCTTTCCGGATAGTAAGAGTCATTGGCGGTCCAGGTAGCGACCAGCATATATTGGCGGCCTTCGATCTCTTTCCAGACCAGTTTTTTATTATCGGACTGAATCGAGATGAGTCCATTGGAAATTTCGTCTGATTCCGGGTAGCTGGCATCGATGATGGAGGCAGCGTAAAACTGATCGAGTTTTTCCGTAGGGAGCTTTTGATAGGAAACACAACTTTGAAAGGTTATACCAAGGAATAATAATATCGTTGTTACTTTCTGTCTGGATACCATCGGTTTAATTTTCAATTTTGTAAATTTTGTACTGAACAAATTTAAAAATTATTGTCGCAGTACTTTAGTCGGATAATTTGTTTAATTCATCGTATATTCGAAAGGTGTAGCGTAAAATGATGCTAATATGATTAGAAATCAATAAATGCTAAGAGAATTTATTATTCACCTAAAACTCTAAAGTCCTTCCAATGGCATAGCATTTACACCCGATATCTTTTTGATTAAGTTAAAAACATCCTGCCGGCTCAGGAGTAGATTTGTTGTCGCATGCTCGACTGACCAGGCAGAGGTAACTATACCGGTATTGTTAAACTAAGCATAGCGGTGAGTATTCAGGACTCAGCAGTGGTTGCGGTACTGGATAGCAACGGTTCCTTGTTAGGTACTTTTACGGACAAGCAAACCGACCCTGTTTATGTTAACTTGGCAAACGAAGTTTGGGTCCTTGCATTTTTAGAATTCAAGAACAATGGACGAGGTAAATTTGAATTTCAGGTAGGAGATCCAAGAAATGATGGCTTGATGGAGATCGATGAAGTGTAAGATGTTTTTTTTGAAAAATATTTTTAACCCATAATAACTATCACTATGCCTTTTCCAACTTCTCTTCAATTACCCGAATATTTAATAGGTTCTTATTTGACTTATGCGGGTAAAAACTATTCTGTATCTTTTGATTTTCCTAAAGACGATTCCGGCAAACAAGCCGCTGAGGTCGGCCTCTTATTTACTCATGCTAGCTATTCCAGCTGGGATTCCATTGCGACCATCTGGGGAGATAAAAGCATCCTGGATCCTATCCCGAACTTTGCAGGAGATGGGGGGAATGCCTACGCGGTTTTCTTCCTTAATTGTGTCATCAATCCTAGTAATCAAGATCAGATCTATATTGCTTATGCTGATGCAGAGGGTTCATTTACAGCCGGCACCCTGCAAATTACTAAAGTAGAGGGCAGCCAGTCCGCCGCACCTACTATAGATTCACAAAGGATTGCCCTGAACTCAGGAGTGAATGAAAAAATAGGCTATCCATTTTGGTATGACCTGCAAAACTGGCCGAAGCGGGCAGGGTATAATGGCACGGTTAGCCTGTCTATTCAAAGCCCTTTACAAAAAGGAGTAGTTGTTTGTGTATTCGACGGAGATGGAAGCTTGCTGGGGTTATTTGATCAAAACAATAAGAAGGCTTTTAATATATCTATGAGTGGCCAGAAATGGATCTGCTCATTTTTGGTGCCGGAAAAGCAATCCAAAACCAAAGGCTGTACCTTTATTTTTGATATTGGAGACCCAAGGAATGACGGCACCATGGAAATTGACGAAGTATAAAATATACGTTTGGTTGTGGCTGCAGCCGCATCCAAATACCTGATTTTTTCCCTAACACTTAAACTATCTAACTATGTCTAGCCCAAGCAATTTGTTTATGGCTTCCTCTACTGAGTATTTAGGTACTTTTCCAACCGAAAACGGAGATAAGTACAAAGCCAAGTTTTCTTTTAAGAATAAAGCCAGCGATAAGGTGGCGGCGAATGTAGGCTTTCTTTTCCTTGGCCCCAATGATGCAAAGACCTTTGTCCACGCACGAGGCGAAACGGAGCCCTCCAGCCAAAAGGAAAATTTATCCTTCACGGGTGATGGAAATAATGCTCATTTCTGCTTTTTATTAGGTACGGATTTAGTCAACAATCCAAATGGTCGGGTGCAGGCCAACATTGGCTGGGATGCAGCCGAAGAAGGACATCCGATGGTGGCCTTAATTTGGATTGAGGGAGTAAACGACCCGCCAAATGTAAGTGCTACTCCCGGAGGAACGAGTATTGAATTGGTGGACGGGAGCGGCAGTAGCCCTTATCTGGTATGCCTTGAAAGCCTTTTTCCCAACTTTAATAATTTGAGACTGCGACCTTTTAACGATGGTGAAGGTTGGCAAGAATCTTCCTACGCGACCCTCTTTGATGGCGAAGGGAAACCTTATTTCACCTTTATGGGAAATTCGGGGGAGGATGTGATTGTACCGAAAGCCGGTGCGCATCTGATGGCCTTCTTAAAAACTCCTGACGCCGAGGATGTTTCTGATCCTGGGAGTTCTAAAAAGAAAAAGAAATACAGTTTTGTTGTTGGCGATCCACGCAATGACGGTACCATGGAGATCGACGAAGTATAAAAACCAGATTAGATTTTTCAAACCCAAAAATTGCTGTGTCTATGAAAGGCCTTTTGTTATATGTTTTCTTTTTCCTCCAGGTGGCCTTTGTTGCTGGCCAAAACCTCGCAGATACTATCAAAGCGCAAGCGTACCTTGAAAGAATGGTCGCGATAACGGAAGATGAATCAAAAGAAGATAGCATCATCATTTATGCTGAGAAAGCAGCAGAGCTCTTTCGCGAAAATGGCCTGACAGAGGATTATGTTCACCTGCTCTTGATGCAGGGACAGCAAGTATACGAAGAAGGCTATGTAGAAGCAGCAGTTAAAGCTTTTGATTTAGGCATCCGGGAGGCTCAGAACAAGCTCCCGGATCGCCATGATCTGACCGCTGATCTTTATTACCAAATTAGCCGGGCTTATATCGTTTATAGAATGTACAATGAGAGCCAGGCCGTTCTCGATTCTTGCTACAAATATCGGCTTCTACATGGTGATACCCTGGCAACTGCCATGGCAGATACCTATAATTTGATGGGGGCAAGTGCCAGAAACCTTAACCAATTGTCAAAGTCAGAAAAATATTACCAAAAATCACTGGATATTTATGCGTCCTTAGGTGAGAGGTATTTGGTTTCAAGGGCCCAATCTAATCTTGGAAATGTATTTATGAATCAAGGGTTTTTAAATAAGGCCATTGATAATTTCGAACAAGCCCTCGAAATAAGGGAAGAACTTCGGGGACTTAATCATCCTACTACTGCAGCCGTTTTGTTCAACCTGGGGGTCGCTTGTCAGTCAAAAGGAGCCTATGGAGAAGCCATCGAATATTTTGAAATGGCACTTTCAAATTATGAAGAAAACAGAGGTCCGGAGCACTCAACAACAGCCAGGGTGATTTATTCATTGGGAAGTTTGTATAGAGAAACCGGTCAGTTTACCCTGGCAGAGGATTACTTGCAACGTTCATTAGGGATCTTTACGCAGCTTCAGCGGCGTTTGCCTGATTTGGAAATACTGGTTTATCGCGCTCTTGGCAATTTGCAATTTGATTTGGATAATAAAGAGGCTGGTCTGGATTATCGAAAAAAAGAACTACAGCTGACAAAAAGTGTAAGCAAGGAAAATGATTTGGGCTTAGCCCGAACCTTAGATCAGATAGGACTTGATTTCATGCAGCTAGGAACACTGGACTCTGCTATACATTACTTACAAAAAGCCGCTCAAATTTATGAAAAATCAGCGTTCGCTCAGATTTACCTATCTGATGTGTACAATGATATGGCCGATGCCTATTTAATCAAGGATGATCGCTCTCAGGCTTCACTATACGCCCAACAGGCACTTAGTATTCAAAAGAACATAACTCAGGGAAAAAATCCCTTATTAGCCTATTCTTATAATACGCTTGCTAAGATCGCCTTACTGGAAAATCAAGCCGAAAATGCAATTAATACAGCTCAACAAGCAATTGAAGCGAACCATAATGGTTCAAACTATAAAGAGAATAAATTCGGCAATCCGGAGGATGGCTATCTTCGAGCCGATTATTTATTCGAATCCATTTTCCTCAAAGCAGGAGCTCTGGAGCAATTAGGGAAATTCAATGAAGCCAATCATCAATATCGGGATGCGGATCTGCTACTGGACAAAACCAAAAACCAGTTGATCAGCCGCACAGACCGGCTGAATCAGTCCAAAAATGTATATCGTTTGTCCAGCGCTGCTGTTCGCAATAGCTTGGCCATAGCCGAGTCCGATAAGAGCCGTAATCCACTGGAATCTGCCTTCTATTTCGCAGAGAAAAGTAAAGCCAGTGTTTTGACCCAATCTATCGCTGCCAATCAGGCTAAGTACTTTGCCGGCCTGCCCACAGACTTGATCAAATTGGAAGAAAAGCTCAAGTCAGATATTAGTTATTACTCCCTTCAACTGAATGATGAGGATTACAAAGATCAATTTCCTGCTTTTAGAGATCTTCTTTTTCAGGCCAGACAGGAATACCGGGAATTGATCAAAAACTTTGAAAAAGACTACCCTTTTTATTACGAACTCCGTCACAGCAACATCATTCCGCAAGCGAAAGCCGTACAGTTTGCTTTATCACCTGATCAGGCTATTATCAGTTACTTTACGACCGATAACCTGTTGTATGTTTTTTTAATTACGAAGGATCACTTTGAAATTAAGCAAAGCTCAATCGACGAGGAATTTCAGGATATGCTGCTTGGAATGTATAAGGGGATCAGTTTAAGACTGGATGATGTTTATGTGGACAATGCAGCGGAACTTTATAAAGTTTTGATGCCCTTTGAATTGGAGTCGAATATTCAACACTTGATCTTCGTTCCGGATGGAGAGTTATTAAAAATCCCCTTTGAGACCTTATTGACAGAAGAAACTGAAATGGGAGGCCCAATCGATTTTAGCCAATTACCTTATTTGATCAAAGACTATCGCATTAGTTATGCTCCGTCAGTGTCTATATTTTATCAGCAAAAAACGACTTCCTCCAATTTGAGGGACGATCAGCTTAATCAATTCACTGCCTTCGCACCGGTTTTTGAAGAGCGGGAGCAGATAGATCCTACTTCAGAAATATTCTGGAACTCTTCTGATGCCGTCCAAAGGTCCGTTACGATAGAGGGAGAATATTTCGCAGCTTTGCCGGCTACGAGGCAGGAAGTATTAGCCATTCAAAAAGTTTTTCAAGATAATAAGCTGCCCACTAATGCTTTTGTATCATCTTCAGCTACCGAATCCCAAATGAAAGGAGAGAAAGTTGGGCTTTCCAAATATCTGCATATTGCCACCCACGGCTTCGTGAATGAATCTTCACCTGAGCTTTCCGGGTTATTGCTGTATCAGGATACGACTAATACGGAAGATGATGTCCTATCCGCCGCGGAAGTTTATAACCTCCGCTTAAATGCCGATTTGGTGGTCTTATCGGCCTGTGAAACCGGTATAGGGAAACTAACTACCGGTGAGGGGATACTAGGTCTTAGCAGGGCCTTTATGTATGCAGGTGCCGAAAATTTAATGGTCTCTTTGTGGAAAGTAGTAGATCAGTCTACCGCACAGTTTATGGCCGATTTTTATCAATTCCATTTACAAAATGCTGAGGATGCTTATTCCCAGGCGCTCAGACAAGCAAAATTGGATATGATCCGTTCAGGCAACTTTGCTTCTCCTTATTATTGGTCTGCTTTTGTATTGATTGGTAATTAGGAAAATAACAGAAAGGGCTCCCGCCAGGAGCCCTTTCTCTTATTTTCTTAATTTTCTGTTGAAAAAGTCGATGGTTGCTTCATAGGCCCGCACCCAATTCTGATGCAATAAAAAGCCATGTACCTCATCCGGAAAGATTAATTGCTCAAATTCAACATCTCCCTTTTTCCTCAATGCCTCTACAATATCCACTGTTTCGGCGAAAGGCACATTCCGATCGTCATCGCCATGAATGAATAGAACAGGGGATTTCCATGTCTTGATGTCTGCCATCGGAGAGGAGTCGTAAGCGAGTTTGGCGTACTTTTCTCTGGCGAGTGGATTATAAGAAGGAATGAAACCTTCCACCACTTTATTCCAGTCATGTACGCCATGCACATCCACGCCTGCAGCAAACAAGTCAGAGGCTCGGGCTAAACCAAGGGCGGTAAGATACCCTCCATAGGACCCACCCCACAATCCAATACGATCCGGATCCACATCCGCTCTTGACTGCATATACAATCCGGCTCCCATCACATCATTGAACTCACTGGCGCCGCTGGCACCGTAGTTGATCGCTTCTCGAAACTCCATGCCGTAACCGATACCTGAACGATAATTGACAGACAATACTACATAACCCTGATTGGCCAGGTACTGGTTCATAGCATAGGCATTGTGGTAATAGCCCCGATGATGAAAACCCAGGAGCATTTGCCGCCGGGAACCTCCGTGAAAGAATAAAAGAGCCGGCCGTTTTTCTCCATCGGCTATATTTTTTGGCACAAAAAGCTGCCCATGTATTTTCATACCGTCGGTAGCGCTGAAAATAACTTGTTGCGGCTGTACCAATTCAGAAGAGGGATAATCTTTTAGGGCATCTCTGTTCAAAGAATTGCGCTTATTACCCTTATCAAGGATTTGGGCATGAGCCGGACTAGTAGGGCCGCTGCCGAGAAAAGCCAGGGTATTGCCAGGCGTCATTACGGGCGACCACTCAATGCCTGTACCGCTGGTCAGCTGTTTGGGACTTCCCCCTGAAACCGGCACTTGCCAGATATGTTGCCGGTCGATGTCCTCCTGGTTAGAAGAATACAGCATAGAAGTTCCATCCGGGCTGATCGAAACGAATTGTACTTCAAATTCACCAGGCGTCAGCAAAGTAGCCTGGCCGCCACTGGCTGAAACCGACCACAAATGCGTCCATCCATCACCCTCATAAGGGAAAACGATGCGGTTGCCCGCTCCCCAAAATAGCTGATTCTCGGCCGAGATGGATCGGAAAACACTGCCGGGGCCTTTGGGGGCTTTCCAGATTTCATTTGTTGCATTAGAACTCAGGTCATGAACCCATATTGACCAAGGCAAGCCCTCCCGATTGGGTTCAAAAATAAGCCGATTCCTTTCATTGGGGGTCCGGCGGAAAGCTAACTGCTTGCTGTCAGATGACCAAACGGGGCTGTTGTCGCTGTCAACACTGGGCTCTAAGTATTGGTATTGATCTTTATCCAGGTCGTAAATCCCTACAAAGCTATGGTCACCTCTGTTGCTGACAAAGGCCATCTTTTTGCCATCCGGGCTCCATTGCAGGCTGCCCGCTCCTCGGCGAGCCTGGAATAAAGCCATGGGATCTTCTTTCTCGTGTACATTAAGGGTCCAAATTTTTCCGGAGGCGCTGTAGGCAATCACGTCCTTTTGAGGATGAAGTTCGACACTCCCGGCATTGGCCAATAGTTTTCTGGATCCATCCGTCAAACTAACCATCCACAATTGGCGGGAAGCCCCGTCGGGTAGGAGTGCAGGGTTGGGAATATCCCCACTGCGGTTGGGACCGCTGCCGCGGACATAAATAAGGTGTTCGCCATCGTGTGTGAAAATCAGGTTAGAGATGGCCTGACCATCATCTAAAGTGTAGTTGGTGATTTGGCGTCCTTCGAACCTTGGGCCGTCGGCCAGCCAAATATTGCGAACCCCTGCTTTATTTTCTACCCAGGCTAGCTTTTCCGATGTTTGAGACGCAACGAGGCCTTCAGGGAAAGAATAGCTTAGAATATTTTCGAGGGTAAGGCTTTTTTGAGAAAAAGAAAAGGTTGTAAATACCAGTGAAAGTATTAAGGTAATCCGTGTTTTCATAAAATTATTTATTTAAATTAAGGCGGGAGATCTCCACCCCAATCTAAATAAATTACACCAAATCTTCCTTATTCCAGCCAGGCTGTTTTTCTTTTTCTAATTCTTTTAACTCCATTCGATCCTCTCTTTCCTTTGGTGCCGGAAGGCTGTAGTCTCCATACTCTCTTCTGGCTCGATCGATTTCTTTTTCCATTTCTTTTTTCTCCCATTCTTCTGTTAATGCTCCGGAAAAAGGAAGGCCAAAAATAGAGAAGTAGTGGATCAGCAGACCGATCCCCCAGGGCAGCATTGGGAAGAAGAACCAGAGTTCAGGGTCGTTCCCTAACGTAACCATATTCATAATAAAAAAGAACAGACCGACAGAAATATAGACAGAGAGGTGTTTGAAAAAGCCCTTTTTAGCTTTTAGCCTTTTTCGGGCCTTATGATAAATTTCGTCGCGCATAGCTTGTTTTTTATAGTTTGTCGCCTTTGTTGATTAATTGGTTACCAAGTTAAGGCCATATGGGATGAAAAACAGCTTTTTTTGTAAGGAAGGGTCGAAAAAATCGATAAAACATGAGACATCCCGAATTTTTTAGCTGATGACCAAAAACTGATGCTATTTCGTCCACCACAGGCGGACTCACGATGCTAACGATTTATACTGCTAAGTAGAAAAAAGGGCTCCATTTTTTGAAAAAAAAGTCGCCAGTATCTTTCACCTTTGGTGAAACAGCATCACAGCATCTCCCGATTGAAAATCGGGACAGCATCAGTTTATTGGAGACCTTTCGAAAATTCGGGATGATTCATGTTTAGGGCTTTTTAACCCCTGGTTGCATTAATTCAAACTTCTCTTTTTTCTTGGCATTCTCGACCATGACCCTTACATCTTCCAATAATTGTTTGGCATCATAAACGATTCCATCCTTGATGGTGTACTTGACGCCTCCTACTCTTACGACCTCATTGTCCTCAGTCAGCTTAATGGCTCCCGTACCGTAAAGGACCTTTAGGTTTTGGAGTGGGTTCTCTTCCACGATGACCATGTCTGCCAGTTTGCCTACCTGTATCGTACCTATCTTGTCATCCATACCCAAGGCTTCAGCACCGTTTAGGGTAGCTGAGCGAATAACTTCAAGTGGGTGGAAGCCCGCTTCACGTAGCAGTTCCAATTCGCGGATATAAGCAAAGCCGTATAATTGGAAAATAAAGCCTGAATCCGAACCGGTGGTTACCCGGCCACCTCTGTTTTTGTATTCATTTACAAAGGTCATCCATAGACGGTAATTTTCTTTCCAGGCTACTTCCTCTTCCGTTCCCCAGAAATGCCAGTAGGAGCCATGAGAGATCTTACTTGGCTGGTAGAAACGCCAGAGAGAAGGCATGGTATAATCCTCATGCCATTCAGCCCGGCGAGCCCGCATCAGATCGCGGCTGGCTTCATAAATGTTGAAGGTTGGGTCGAGCGTAAAATCGAGTTCCAGTAGCTCATCCATGACCTTGTTCCAATGCTCGGAATAGGGCTTGGCTGCTTGTTTCCACAAGCGACCGGCTTCACCGAAGCGGTGCTGCTCATTATTGTAATTGTAGTCCAGTGGATAATCCTGTACCGTGCGGTCTTCAAATAGCGCTTCTGGAAGGCCGTACCAGTGCTCCATGCTGGTCAGGCCGGCGCGGGCAGAATTCAGTACATTCCAGCGAGCCACGTCTAACTGTGCATGGTGGCAGGCTGACCCTAGTCCAAGGCGCTTGTTCTCACGCAGAGCAGCGTCCATGACTTCCGGAGTGGCGCCAAAAAACTTGATGCCGTCCGCTCCGTTTTCTTTGTTTTTCCTGACCCAGGCCACCGCTTGCTCGGCCGTAACAATGGGCTCTTCTGATCCCATGCCGAAAGCCGTGTAGGCGTTAATTCTTGGGGCCGTTATTTCATTTTTAGCACTTCTTTCTTTGTGCTCCAGCACCCAATTAAGGCCATTTCCGCAAGAAGGATCGCGCATGGTAGTGATACCGTGAGCCATCCACAACTTAAACACATATTCTGCATTGGCGCCCTGTGCACTTCCTCCGATATGACCATGCATATCCACAAAACCAGGTAAGAGATACATTCCGGTACAATCTAATTCTTTGCCACCAGGCTTTAATTGAGGGCGCCTTTTAGGGTCAATTTCGACGCCGGGATACCCCACTACTTTGATCTCTTTGATAATATTATTTTCGACTACAATGTCGATCGGCCCCTGAGGCGGCGCTCCATTGCCGTTGATAAGGGTTACGCCCCGAATAATTAATTGAGAATGAGGTCCGTCTCCACGATAGCGATCCGGCGATTTTTCGACCTGTGCCGATAAGCCTACAGCTAACAGGCAAAAGAGGATAAGTTGACTGATTTTTTTCATACTAAAAGTGATAAATATTGAATAATTAATCTAAGCTCTATTTTATAAAAAACATGAGTCATTCCGATTTTTTGAGGCAATTTATAAAGCCTTGTTTTTCAATTATTTAGTTTTTTGTTGATCGTTGTTAGTTGCTCGTTTTCCGCAATTAAACGAACAACGAACAACGAACAACGAACAACGATCAACGATCAACGATCAACGAACAACTAGTTGAATAGCCAGTTTTTCTAAATCCTCTTTAAAAAATAGGGGATGACTCTTGCTTTTCCCTTACTTTCTACACGAACACTGCGTCGGCATAAAACTATTGCTATCCGTAAACAGCGGGAATCCATTTCCACTTCCTTCCTGTTCAAAATAAAAGGCCTGGCGTTCGCGCTCGTAGTTGCCTATTTCATTCATAGTGGCCGAGTCATACAAACGGCCATTGATCATAGTGTATCGGACAGATTCGGAGTTTTGAATATTCTCCAGGGGGTTGTTGTCCAATACGATCAGGTCAGCGAGCTTGCCGGGCTTAATCGATCCGATCTGCTTACCCATGCCCAGGTATTCGGCTCCGTTGATGGTGGCACATTTGAGAGCCTGATGATTGCTCATGCCGCCTTGTTGCAACATCCACAGCTCCCAGTGAGCACCAAGCCCCTGCAATTGCCCATGAGCCCCAAGGTTGATATCCACTCCGGCATCCTGAAGCTTTTTCAAGGATTCTGAAGTCAGAATATGGCCGTTTTGATATTCTTCTTCCGGGAGCATCGTCCGGTGCCTGGAGCGCGAATCGATGATGGCTCTTGGGGTAAAGCTCAGTAGTCTTTCTTTTTCCCAGACATTCGTGTGCTGATACCAGTAATATTCTCCGCTGACCCCGCCGTAGTTTACGATAAGGGTAGGGGTGTTGTGCGT
Source organism: Bacteroidia bacterium (assembly GCA_030430845.1). GTDB lineage: Bacteria > Bacteroidota > Bacteroidia > Chitinophagales > Saprospiraceae > JANQPA01. The sequence goes on from JAUIKE010000214.1 coordinate 12,422, forward strand.
TTTGGTGTTGGACCAGAATTGGATGACATCATCGTACAGAGGCGCTACGGGTATATTGTGCTCCACTCCCGTGTGCCCATCTGCCACCATACTCATATTATGATAAAAAAAGGAGCCTCCTTCCGGAACGACCAAAATGCCCAGTTCCCGGGCGGCCTGAATGACTTGCTGACGCTGTTCGCGACGGGGTTGGTTGTAGCTTTTGACGGAAAAGGCGCCGTATGCTTTGGTACGACGGATTGCCGAGCGGGCATCGTCCAGGTTATTGATGACAGCCTTGAAATCGCCTTCCGCTCCGTATAGGATGGTGCCTGTGGAAAACAGTCGCGGCCCCACCGTTTTCCCGGCTTTGATCATTTCTGAATGGCTGAAGATCATTTCTGAATTGGAGGAGGGGTCATGGGCTGTCGTGACTCCGTAGGCCAGATTGGCATAGTAATTCCAGTTTTGCTCAGGACTGAGCCCGTAGCGAAAATCGCCTAGATGACCATGTACATCCACAATGCCGGGCATGATGGTTTTTCCCCTACAATCGATCACTTTGGCATGTCCTGGGATATTGATTCTTCGCCCTACTGCTTTAATGATGTTGCCTTCCACCAAAACGCTTCCTCTCTCAATCACCTCATCGCCTTCCATGGTAATAATGCGGGCGTTGGTAAAGGCGATCAAGCCTTCCGGCTGATCAGATTGGACTTCCAGATTGACATGAATACCGGTGCTGTCCATCGGTGGTATGCTATCCACGCTGCCTTCCAGGAACTTAAACCGTTCGCTGAGCTCGTCTGAGAATAATTCGTCTCCCAGCATCCAGAAAAGCTTTTTACTATCCGCAGACCAGTGAATATTAATCCCCGCATCTTTGGCTACCTGGGCTACAGGAACAGCTTTAGTGGAGGCAGTTAAACCTACGGATTGACCGGTCAAAGGCATGGGGGCAATGTAAACTTTGTAAAGTTCTGACCAGGCTACCCATTTATTATCCGGACTGGGAACAAAGCGATGAGCATACTTGCCGTCAAAAAGTTTCTGCTCGTCCTTTCCGTCGGGTTTGATGCGGTAATACGATTTGGTCAGGCTGCCGAAGATGTAGCCGCCGGCTTGGAAAAAAATATATTCGTCATCTGCACTGAAAATTGGATTCTCACCTCTAGGTGTGAGCAGTGTAGCTTCACCGCCGGAGGAAGACATGGTATAGATTCCAGGTTCCAGGCAATAGGTATATCCCTGATGCCCATTACCTCCGTCTTTTCGGTACACGATCTTTTGTCCATTTCGGGAAAAAGCAGGAGTCCGGAAAATTCCTTTTTCGGAGGTTAATTTAGTTTTTTGCCCACTGCTGAGATTCATTTTCCAGACAGCGCCTTTATCCTGATCACTCCAACTCACATAAACGATTTGACTACCGTCGTCCGAAAAGGAGGGTTCGAATTCAAAATGTTCATCTTGGGTGAGTCTTTCAGGAGTGCCGTTGGGCAATTCTTTTTTCCATAGATATCCCAGGGCGCTAAACACCAGTGTTTTTTCATCAGGAGAAGTAATGGCGTGACGAATCACCTTGGCATTAAATTCCTCCTCAAAGGCAGGATTCTCAAATTCCAGTGTTTCTGCCAAACGGTGCTCTGCTGTTAACTCGAAGGGGATTTGGGAAGGAGCCTCTCCGCTCACCGGTACTTTCCATATTTTTCCCTGCGCCCAGATGATGATATTTTGATCGTCCGGCGTCCAATCAAATCCGGTGTATACGCCGAAGATGGCCCAGGCTTCCTGCTGGTCTTTGCTCAGGCCGTCCCAGACTTTGAAATGCCGGCCGGTCTCCAGGTCGAGATAGTACAGGACAGATTTAGTGCGGATTCGTTTAACATAGGCCAGCTTTTTGCCATCGTTGGATATTTGTGGACGGCAGGCTCCGCCAGGCCCGGTGACTACGTTTTCGATCTTTCCCTTTTCTCTATCGTACCTTCTGATGACGTAGATCTGGCTGTTCGGGTCCTTATTGTATTGAAAAAAACCGCCGGGGTACATATCCTCGCTGTAATAGACATAACGACCATCTG